>JAPORH010000085.1 GCA_026710325.1 Litoreibacter sp.
GGCTCAAACCGCGTGAAGTTCAAGAAAGCTGGCTGGAACAACGACTTCCTGCGCAAACTCATACAAGGCTTCTGAAGCGCGATTGCCCTGGCCTTACCCTATTTCTCCACGGGACGACGGGACGACTTCTTGCAGTTTCAATTCCTACGGGCCTTCGATGTCCATTTCGCCGATGAAGACAACAACCCGGTTTCGAGTGTTTACGGCGCGCCCATGCTTGATGTCTCAAAAACCCACGTCTGGGCATGGGACGCTCGTCCCTGGCCAGATTTCCCAAACAATCTGGGGGTTTGGAGCGATGGTGACAATTATCTGACAGGGCATTGGCTTACCGGACGCAGCGCAGTCCAAACGCTTGCTGGCGTCGTGGCCGAGCTGTGCGAGACCTCTGGTCTGCGCGATTATGACGTTAGTGGGCTGAACGGCATTGTACGTGGCTACACCTTGGACAACACAGAGGCAGTGCGCGCCTCCTTGCAAAACCTGATGGTTGCCTTCGCTTTCGACGCAATTGAGGTGGGTGGGCGGTTGGTGTTTCGCAACCGTGATGTCGTGCCGGAACACGCGGTGGAGGAGGGTGAAACTGTCTATAGTAGCGACAGTGAAGCTGTCGTCGAAGCAACGCGCGCACCACAAGCCGACACAGTTGGCGAGGTGCGCTTGAGCTATGTTGCTGGTGAAGGCGAGTTCGAAACTCATGTCGCAGCGGCTCAGTTTCCGGACCAGTCCAGCCTGACCGGAACGCAAAATGAACTGCCGTTGAGTCTAACAGCAGCTGAGGCGCGCGGCATTACAGAACGTTGGTTGGCAGAGTCGCGGATTGCGCGCGATACGGTTCGTTTGGCTGTGCCACCTTCACGCAGTGAGATCGCAGCCGGTGATTTGATTGTTTTGACCGCTGATGGTGGCGTCGAGACGGCGTACCGGGTTGACCGTGTTGAAGATAGCGGTGCACGCGTTCTCGAGGCGACGCGGGTTGAAAAACAAGTCTATGTTCCGAGCGAGGCGACAGAACGCTTGCCCGAATACGGGGCGTTTGATCTGCCGCTGCCGATCACGGCACAATTTATGGATTTGCCGCTGCTTGCGGGCAACGAAGTGCCGCATGCGCCTTATGTTGCGGTGACGGCCTCGCCTTGGCCGGGATCGGCGGCCGTTTTGAGCTCAGCCGATGACAGCGACTATCAGGTGAATACCGTGATCGAGCGCCCCGCGATTATGGGCGTGAGCGAGACAACCTTGCCGCTTGCAAAACCCGGCCTTTGGTCAAAAGGGGTTCAACTGCGCGTGAAGTTGCAAAGCGGCGCTTTGAGCTCCGTCAGCATGGAAAGAGTTTTGGCTGGAGCCAACGCAGCGGCGATTGGGGACGGCACCAATGGCAACTGGGAAGTTTTCCAATTCGCCAAAGCCGATCTGGTAGCTCCAGACACGTATGAACTATCTGATCTCTTGCGCGGACAGGCGGGGACGGATGGGGTTATGCCGGATGTATGGCCTGAAAGTTCGCGCGTCGTGTTTCTTGATGGTGCTCCGCTGCAGATTACCCAAGAGCTTTCTCAACGTGGTCTGGAACGGCATTTTAGAATTGGTCCGAGCCTGCTCCCATTCGATGATCCGTCCTATCGCTACTACGTTGAGAGCTTCGATGCGATTGGATTGCGGCCTTACGCGCCGGCACATTTGCACGTGGAACGGGGCGTGAATGGTTGGGATGTCAACTGGATCAGGCGGTCGCGGATTGACGGCGATAGCTGGACATCGTTTGAAGTGCCGCTAGGCGAAGACGCAGAGCTGTACAGCCTGCGTGTTGTGAAAGACGGGGCCGTTATTCGGACAGAAACGCTTTCGAGCGCTGCTTGGAGCTACACCTTTTCGTCTGCTGCGACCGATGGCGTCACCGCACCTTTTGCAATTGAAGTTGCGCAAATATCGCAAAGCTTTGGCCCCGGTCCTTATTCAAGGAAAATTATCAATGTCTGAGACCAGCAATTTGAAACTACCGCTCGTGGCACCTTCTCAAGCCCAAAAGCATGTAACGGTGAATGAGGCATTGGCGCGCATCGATGCGGTTGTGCAAATCTCCGCCGTCTCGCGCAGCTTAGCAACGCCGCCTGCCAACCCGTCCGAGGCCGACACTTATTTAGTTGCACTTGGCGGAACGGATGCCTGGCTCGGGGCAGATGGCGAGATCGCGTCTTTCATCAATGGCGGTTGGCATTTTGTTTCTCCTGTGCGCGGCTGGCGGGTCTGGATTGATGATGAGGCACTAAACGTAAGCTTTGATGGGGCAGAATGGCGGGCGAATGTTGTGGCCCAAGCGCCTTCCGGTGCCGCGATGCGTGGCGAAATTATCGAGTTTGATCATGTCCTGACCGGTGGTGCCGGGAGCGAAGACACCGCTGTTGTGATCCCGGCGCAAACCTGCGTTTGGGGTGTCACGGGGCGCGTATTGTCCGAATTCACCGGTGGTCTGAGCGATTGGTCGCTTGGCGTGGCGGGATCCGACGATCGCTACGGTAGCGGCTTAGGTAAAGGGACCGGGGCTTGGCTTCGCGGCTTAACAGGTCAGCCAGTCACGTATTACAATGATACGCCTCTGCGTTTGACGGCCAATGGTGGCTCCTTTTCTGGCGGCAGTGTGCGGCTTTGCATCAACTTGATGCGCTTTGATTTGCCTGAGGGCGTCTAGGTTTCGACCTGTGCGTTCAACTTTTTGGGGGCGTCAGCCTTTGACATTGGCGGAAACACCCCATTTGGTGTAGAGATGCGCCAAGTTGAGGAGCGGCCCATGGTACAAACAACCCCAAAAATTGCCGAGATCGATCCGGTGTGGCGGCGTATTTGTGATGAGGCACGGGACGCTATAACGACAGAACCGCTTCTTGGTGGGATGATCCACGGAACGGTTCTGCACCACAAAAGCCTTGAGCGCGCACTGTCTTTCCGCATGTCACAGAAGCTGGCATCTGCGGAGATGTCCGAACAGATTTTGCGTGAGATTGCTGACGAAGCTTACCGGGCCGAACCCTCTTTGGGCGAAGCGGCACGCGCCGATATTGTTGCAGTTTTTGAGCGCGACCCGGCTTGCCATCGGTTCTTGCAGCCGTTGCTTTACTTCAAAGGTTTTCAAGCGATCCAGGCCTACCGTGTGGGTCATTGGCTTTGGGAACAAGGGCGCAACGATTTAGCCTATTTCTTTCAGATGCGCGTAAGTGAAGTGTTTGGGATCGATGTGCACCCGGCCGCTAAAATTGGTAAGGGCATCATGATTGACCACGCCCATTCGATTGTTATCGGTGAGACGGCGGTGGTAGGCGATAACGTCTCAATGCTGCACTCGGTAACTTTGGGCGGGACCGGCAAAGAAGACGATGATCGACATCCGAAGATTGCCGACGGTGTTTTGATCGGAGCTGGAGCAAAAGTGCTTGGCAATATCACTGTTGGGCACTGCTCGCGTATCGCAGCAGGCTCGGTCGTTTTGGAAGCTGTTCCGCCGATGAAAACCGTTGCGGGCGTTCCTGCAAAAATTGTGGGCGAGGCCGGTTGTTCGCAACCGTCGATTACGATGGACCAATTGCTTTCGGGCGAGATTTAAAGTGCGACTAAGGGAAAGCGGCCGCTGCTATATGCAGCGGCCTTTTTTTGTGCATTAGAGCCGCGCTAAGCCAGCATCATCACCGGATTTTCCAAGTTGTCTTTGATGGCATTCAGCAGGTTTGCGCCCAAAGCCCCGTCAATCACGCGGTGATCTACGCTGAGCGTCGTTGACATGACTGTTGCGACCTTGATCTCTCCATCTTCGCCGACAACCGGCTTCTTGGCACCTGCGCCCACGGCTAGAATAGCTGCATGTGGTGGGTTGATGATCGCGTCGAAATTGTCGATGCCGAACATACCAAGATTAGAGATTGCAAAGCTGCCGCCGACATATTCGTGCGGTGCGAGCTTGCGATCGCGTGCACGGGTGGCGAGGTCTTTCATCTCCGCCGACAGCGCGGAGAGGGACTTCATCTCGGCATCTTTCAGGACCGGGGTGAAGAGCCCGCCCTCGATCGCGACGGCAACAGCGACATCTGAAGGTTTCAGCGACAATACTCTGTCACCGGCCCAGACGGCATTGGCGTCAGGCACTTGCTGCAGCGCCAGGGCGCAGGCCTTGATGATGAAGTCGTTGACTGACAGCTTCACTCCGCGTGATTCCAGCGATTTGTTGAGCTGACTGCGGAATTTCAGCAGCGCGTCGAGCTCAATATCGCGGCGTAGGTAGAAATGCGGTACGGATTGCTTGGCCTCGGTAAGGCGCGCAGCAATTGTTTTCCGCATGCCGTCAAGCGCGACTTCTTCGTATTCGCGATCGGCGTAGGTCTTGAGAACGGCATCGGTAGATGGTCCTGTCGCTGCTGCCTGTGCGGTCGATTGTGCAGGCGCTGGAGCAGCTGACGCCGCTGCAGGTTTTGCACCGGGCTGTGCATTCTCGACATCTGCTTTTACGATGCGGCCTTTGGGGCCGGAGCCTTTGATGGCGCTCAAGTCCAGTCCTTTGTCTTTTGCAATCCGTCGGGCGAGAGGAGATGCGAAGACGCGGTCGCCGTCTTTGACTGGTGCAGCGGGTGCGGCCGTCTCGGCGGCGGCTGGGGCCGACACCTCGGTGGCCGCGTCGGACGCCTTTGGCGTCTCCGTCGCTGGGGCTGCCGGCGCGCTGCCAATGTCATCGGCACTTTCGCCATCTTCCAAAAGCACAGCGATTGGTGTGTTCACCGCAACGCCTTCTGTCCCCTCCGCGATGATGATTTTGCCAACGACGCCTTCATCGACGGCTTCGAACTCCATCGTGGCTTTGTCGGTCTCGATCTCGGCCATCACGTCGCCGGAATTGACCGTGTCGCCTTCCTTGACGAGCCAGCGGGCCAGGGTACCTTCCTCCATCGTGGGCGAGAGAGCGGGCATGAGAATCTCAATAGGCATATCCGGGCTCCCTTAGCGATAGGTGACAGCTTTGACGGCGTCCATGACCTCTTTGGTCGTGGTCAGCGCAAGCTTTTCAAGGTTGGCGGCGTAGGGCATGGGGACGTCCTTGCCGGTGCAGTTGATCACGGGCGCATCGAGATAGTCGAACGCCTCCGTCATTAGGCGGGAGCTGATATAGCTGCCGATGGAACAGACCGGGAAGCCTTCCTCGACCGTGACGCAGCGGTTCGTTTTCTTCACGCTTTCAATCACCGTCGGCAGATCCATCGGGCGCAGGGTTCGCAGATCGATGACCTCAGCCGAGATGCCTTCCTTGGCCAGCTCATCGGCGGCTTCCAACGCGTATTTCATCCCGATGCCGAAGCTGACGATGGTCACGTCCGAGCCTTCACGCCAGATGCGTGCCTTGCCGAAGGGGATGGTATAGTCATCCAGCTGCGGCACCTCGAAGCTTTGGCCGTAGAGGATTTCGTTTTCCAGGAAGATCACCGGGTTGGGGTCGCGAATTGCGGTTTTCAGAAGACCCTTGGCGTCGGCGGCGGAGTAGGGCTGCACGACATAGAGGCCTGGTATTTGGCTGTACCAGGCCGCGTAGTCTTGGGAGTGTTGGGCGCCGACACGGGCAGCGGCACCGTTGGGACCACGGAACACGATGGGCGCGCCCATCTGGCCACCAGACATATAGAGCGTCTTGGCAGCAGAGTTGATAATTTGGTCAATGGCTTGCATGGCGAAGTTAAACGTCATGAATTCTACAATTGGGCGCAACCCGCCAAAGGCCGCACCGACACCGATCCCGGCAAAACCATGCTCGGTGATGGGGGTGTCGATGACGCGTTTGTCGCCGAACTCATCTAGCAAGCCTTGAGAGATTTTATAGGCGCCTTGGTATTCAGCGACCTCTTCCCCCATCAAGAACACATCCTCAGAGCGACGCATTTCCTCGGCCATAGCGTCGCGCAGGGCTTCGCGGACCGTGGTGGATTTCATCTCCGTGCCTTCGGGGATGTCCATCTCTTTCGGGGTGACAACCTCGATTGGTGCGGCAGGGGCGGCTGCGGCGGGTTCATCGACGGCGGCTTCGGCGTCGGCCAGTTTGGCCTCGGCGATGTCGTCGGCGCTTTCGCCTTCTTCGACAAGAACTGCAATCGGCGTGTTTACGGCGACGCCTTCGGTGCCTTCCGCGATGAGGATTTTACCGACTGTGCCCTCATCGACAGCTTCAAATTCCATCGTGGCTTTATCGGTTTCGATCTCGGCCAGAATGTCGCCGGAATTGACGGTATCGCCTTCCTTAACCAGCCATTTGGCCAGCGTGCCTTCTTCCATAGTGGGGGACAGGGCGGGCATTAGAATTTCGGTTGCCATGATTTATACCTCCGCCTCTGCGTAAATGTCGGTCCAAAGCTCATCCAGGCTGGGTTCGGGGCTCTCTTTCGAGAACTCGGCAGCTTCGTTGACGATGGCCTTGATCTCTTTGTCGACGGCCTTCAGGTCGTCTTCGGTGGCGTGTTTGCCGGTGAGAAGCATATCGCGGACATGTTCGATGGCGTCGCGCTCGTCGCGCATTTTCTGCACTTCTTCACGGGTCCGGTATTTCGCGGGGTCGGACATGGAGTGGCCGCGGTAGCGATAGGTTTTGATTTCCAGAATGTAGGGGCCTTTGCCTGCGCGGCAGTGCGCGACAGCTTTTTCGCCGGCTGCCTTCACGGCTAGCACATCCATGCCGTCGACTTCCTCACCCTCGATGCCGTAAGCCGCGCCGCGTTCCCAATAGGAAGGCGACTTGGTCGAGCGTTTGGTCGAGGTGCCCATGGCGTATTGGTTGTTTTCAATGACAAACACCACCGGCAGATCCCAAAGCTCGGCCATGTTATAGGTCTCATAGACCTGGCCCTGGTTCGCGGCGCCGTCACCGAAATAGGTGAAAGTTACGTTGTCATTGCCTTTGTACTTATCGGAGAATGCAAGGCCTGCGCCGAGCGGCACTTGCGCTGCAACGATACCATGGCCGCCGTAGAAATGCTTCTCTTTCGAGAACATGTGCATCGAGCCGCCTTTGCCTTTGGAGTAGCCGCCTTCGCGGCCCGTCAGCTCGGCCATCACGCCTTTGGGGTCCATGCCGCAGGCCAGCATATGGCCGTGGTCGCGGTAGGATGTGATGCGTTTGTCGCCTTCTTTCGCGGCGGCTTCCAAGCCCACCACAACAGCTTCCTGACCGATGTAAAGGTGGCAGAAGCCGCCAATCAGGCCCATGCCATAAAGCTGGCCCGCTTTTTCTTCAAAGCGACGGATCAATAACATGTCTTTGTAATATTGAAGGAGCTCTTCCTTCGATACGTTCGGTTTCTTTGCAGGTTTTTTAGCAGCCACTGTGCGTTTTCCTCCCACGTCTATAAAATAGTTTAACGTTAAACTATCTATTATCAGAGGGGCGGGCGAATTGCACGCGTCGTTTTTGTCGCGCCCGCCATGCAGTGATTGCATGGCTTTCCGTTGCGGAAATCTGAGCGATAAAGAGTAGAATTAGCGGATGATAATCTCGTCAGCGCGCATCAGGCCCAAGACCTCGCGCGCCTGCGCGTCCAACAGATCGAGATCAAGAAAGCCGTCCGACAAGCGCCGCGTCTTATTCCGCATTTCAGCGACTTCCGCTTCCAGCGCATCAAGTTCCAGGCGAAGATCGTTAATTTCGGCTTCGACTTGAACGCGGCGGAAGAGGCCATAGTCGCCTTGAACAGCGGCAAAGGTGAAATAACAGCCCGCGCAGAACATCACGACGCCAATCGCGAGCGTGGTTAATCCTATTGCCTTACTGGAGCGGGACATAACTGCCTATTCACCTCAATTGCCGATCTTTGCGCGGCTTGGGGTGAGAATAAGGGAGGTGATTCGCTTTGTGAATCCCTTTTGTTAGCTTTTTGTCATAAAACACTGGGCTCGGCGGATTATTGCGCCGAACCCTTTGTGTTCTTAGCCCGCGATAGAAGCTTGGTAGATGCTATCGATTGTTGAGGCCAATTGTGCGCGGAACGCAGCATCATCCTGTTTGGCTGACAAACCTTCGGTCAATGCGCGGGAGAAGCTGGCAATCACGCCCGTATTCTTTGCAAGGCGCGCGTTGGCTTCATCTCTGTTGTAGCCGCCAGACAAAGCCACAACACGGACCACACGATCATGTTCAACGAGCTGTTTATACTGGTTTGCTGCCTCAGGCAGGGTCAGTTTGAGCATAATGTCCTGACCCGGCTCAAGCGCGTCGAGGTGCTTGCCGATCTCATCTGTCAGCATGGCCTCGGCGTCGGCCTTGTTTTCCATGTTGATATTGATTTCGGGTTCCAAAATCGGAACCAACCCATGTGACAGGATTTGGCGACCGATCTCAAACTGCTGCGCGACATTCGCGGCAATTCCTGTCGGGTTCGCAGCTTCGATGACAGAGCGCATTTTGGTGCCGAAAATCTGGGCCTCGACCGCGCGCTTCAACAAATCATCCAAGCCGTCGATTGGTTTCATTAGTTTCGCGCCGTTGACCTCATCAGCGAGCCCCTTGTCCACTTTGAGGAAGGGGACGACCTTGCTGTCTTCCCAAAGGTACAGGCCAGAGGGTTTTCCGTTGATCTCACGGTCCATGGTCATCTCAAACAGAATGGCACCAATCACCTTGTCGCCGTTGAACTCGGGCGCCGAAGCGATGCGGGAGCGCATTTCATGGATCAGGTCGAACATCTCGGCCTCCGACCCGTATGCGTCTTCCTCAATCCCGTAGAGCTTCAGCGCTTTCGGCGTGGACCCCCCCGATTGATCCAAAGCAGCGATGAAGCCGGGGCCTTTTGCGATTTGGTCGAGTTGGGCTTGGTTGTGCATGAGACAAATTACCTTAAACAGTGGAGGCGCAAAGCGCTGGTCTGACGTGGGTTTAGGCAAGCGCCGGGGCTTGCGCAATTCTGTTGGCGCTAACAATGCGGGGAAATTCAGTGTTTCCGACGCATCTGTGACAAATGTCTCAGCCTTCGAGGGCCGCGACCCCAAGTAAGGTTTTTCCCTCCATCCATTCAAGGAATGCACCACCGGCTGTTGAAATATAGGTGAAGGCCTCTGCCGCGCCGCTGACATTCAGTGCGGCTACCGTATCTCCGCCACCCGCAACCGAGATCAGTTTGCCTGCTTTTGTCAGCTCCGCCGCTTTGGCCGCTGCTGCATTGGTGGCCGTATCAAAAGGCGGTATTTCGAACGCGCCAAGCGGGCCGTTCCAGATCAGGGTCTCGCAGGTCTCAAACACGCTTTCGAGGGTCTTCACAGTATTGGGGCCTGCATCAAGGATCATCGCGTCGGCGGGGCAGGCGTTGGCGGCGACTGTTTCATTTTCCGCCCCGGCTTCGAACTCGCGTGCGACGACAACATCAGCGGGAAGGTGGATGGTGCAGCCGACCGATTTGGCTTTTTCCAAGATCTCGGACGCCGTGTCAGTCATGTCATGCTCAGCCAAGGATTTGCCGACATCAATGCCTTGCGCGGCGAGGAAAGTGTTGGCCATGCCCCCGCCAATCACGAGGTGGTCGGTCTTTTCGACAAGGTTGGCCAGCAGTTCCAGCTTGGTGGAGACCTTCGCACCGCCAACAACGGCGACGACGGGGCGTTTTGGGGTCCCGAGCGCGGTTTCCAACGCTCTGAGCTCTGCCTGCATCAATCGCCCCGCACAGGCGGGGAGGAGGCGGGCAATGGCCTCGGTCGAGGAATGGGCGCGATGTGCGGCGGAGAAGGCGTCGTTGACATAGATATCGCCGAGGGAGGCGAGGCGCGCTGCGAAGCCTTCGTCGTTCTTTTCTTCGCCGGGGTTGAACCGCAGGTTCTCGAGCAGGGCGACACTGCCCGGCTCCAACTCGCCAATACGAGCGCCGTAATTTCCGTCAATGAAGTGAACTTTTCGTGCGAGGCATGCTTCAACAGCGGGTGCGATTTGGCCCAGAGACATCTCAGGAACCACCAGGCCTTTTGGACGTCCGAAATGTGCCATCAGGATCGCGGTGCCACCGCGCTCAAGAATTTCATGAACGGTTGGAACGATACGCTGGATGCGGGTGTCGTCGGTGACTGTTCCATCCTCGACAGGGACGTTGATATCGACGCGGACGAGCACCTTTTTGCCGTCCAAATCCATGTCATCAAGGGTTTTCCAGCTCATCGCATGGCTCCAATCTTGCAAAATAAAAGCGCCGTATGCGGCGCTTTTATGAGGTCTTGTCGAGAATTAAAACCGGGGCTCGCTCAGATCAGCTTGCCCATTGCAACAGCCGTATCAGCCATCCGGTTCGAGAAACCCCACTCATTGTCATACCAGCTCAACACGCGAACCATATTGCCGCCCAATACCTTGGTCTGCTCTGACGCGAAGGTGGAGCTATGCGGGTCGTGGTTGAAGTCGATGGAAACGAGCGACTTGTCCGAATAGCCAAGGATGCCTTTCAAGGGACCGCTTTCAGAAGCCGCCTTGATGGCTGCGTTCACTTGATCGGCTGTAACCTCTTTCGCGGCCTCGAATGTCAGATCGACGCAAGAGACATTGGGCGTGGGCACACGGATCGCGGTGCCATCGAGCTTGCCGTCCAGCTCAGGCAAAACAAGGCCGAGCGCTTTGGCTGCACCCGTGGAGGTCGGGATCATCGACATGGCGGCCGCGCGGGCGCGGTAGAGGTCCTTGTGCATCGTGTCGAGCGTTGGTTGGTCGCCGGTATAGGCATGCACGGTTGTCATGAAGCCTTTGACGATACCGATCTCGTCATTCAGCACCTTTGCCAGCGGTGCGAGGCAGTTTGTTGTGCAGGAACCGTTGGAGACCACAAGGTCATCGCCGGTCAAGGTGGCGTCATTCACACCATAGACGATGGTTTTGTCCGCATTTTTGCCGGGGGCGGAGATCAGCACGCGGGAGGAACCGTTTTCCAAATGCGCCTGACAGGCCTCTTTGCTGGTGAAGATACCGGTACATTCCAGAACGATGTCGACATCGGACCATGGCAGATCAGCCGGGTTGCGAATGGCCGTAACAGCCATCGGACCGCGACCCACATCGATCGTGTCGCCTTTAACCGTAACCTCATGCGGGAAGCGGCCATGGACGGAATCGTATTGCAGCAGATGCGCATTTGTCTCCACCGGGCCAAGATCGTTGATCGCGATGACGTCAATATCGGTGCGACCGGATTCGATGATGGCGCGCAGCACGTTGCGGCCAATGCGACCAAACCCGTTGATTGCGACTTTTACGGTCATGAGAAGCTCCTCAATGAAAATTAGCTGCGGTGGAAATCCCCGCCGTTACCGCTAACAAATGTATTTTGCGGGAAAGGTCAACCGCATCGACGTTCGAGAAACAGCCGCCGAGCGGCGCGGCGCGAAGATTTATTCATGCCGCTTTCAAAAGCTTTTGAACCTGAGTTGCGCAAAAAGTTACCTGAACGTCAACTTTTTTCACTGCTGTGTAATTTGGTTCACATAACGCGCTGTCAGAACAGGTTAGCTCACACGGTATGGGATGCGGGTAAACCGTTTTTGTTGGGTGAGTAATGCTGGATCTCTTCATCGCGCCTTGGGGCGTGAGTAGTGTAAAAATGTTTGGGTTTTTGGCAGGTGTCCTGAGCTTAGGGTGCTTCATTCCTTACGTCATCGACACGCTACGCAGGCAAACGCAACCTGATCGCGCCTCCTGGCTGATCTGGTCGGTCTTGGGCAGCATTTCATTTTTCAGCAATATTTATGAGGGGGCGACGAGCTCCCTCTGGTTTGTTGGCGTTCAGGTCGGCTCCACTATCGGGATTTGCGTCCTGTCGATCTGGCTCGGGGCAGGGCAGTATTTGTCGCGCAAGAACAAGATCGTCTTTGGCATTGCCAGCCTGGGCCTTGTGGCGTGGTATTTTACCGAGACCGCCGTTTACGCTTTGGCCATATCAATCGCGATCAGCCTGATTGGCGGGCTGGTGACGGTCGAAAAAGCCTATCGTAACCCCGACAGCGAGACTTTGGTCACTTGGGTCATGGGGTTGGTTGCGGCAGGGTTCGCCGCGCTTTCGGTGGGGCAGCTGGATTTGGTTTTGCTGGCCTATCCGTTCTACCTGATCACGCTCTATGCCGCGATTGTCTGCGCTGTGATGCTCGGACGGTTACGCGGCAAGACCGAGCAAGCCGAGGCGCAACTATATTCCGACGCATTTGAGCGCACAGCCGTGTTTTTAAGCCCCGCCGCAGCTGAGGCGGGCGGATTTCTAGCGCCAGAAAGCCATATATTCGATGAGCTCGACGAGCTTGCGGCCCAGAAAAATATGCAAGTCCCACCCATAGACCAGCACGTCCAGTAAGATCACGGCCAGAAGGACGATCCCTATAGCAATCGCGATTTTATTGGTCATGCGCCCCCGGGGTCAACCCTTGTTAGAGGCGCCCCATTGCTGCGGCCACGTCGGCCATGCGGCAGGAGAAGCCCCATTCATTGTCGTACCACGCCAATACCCGAACCGTGCGACCGCCGACAACCTTTGTTTGATCAGGGGCGAAGATTGAGCTGTAATTGGTATGGTTGAAGTCGATGGAGACTTTGGGTTCCGGGTCGTAGCTGAGCACGGCGCCCATGTGACCGTTGGCAGCCTCGCGCACAATTTCATTCACGTCATTGACGGTGACGTCTTTTGAGGCCTCAAAGGTCAGGTCCACACAGGAGACGTTCGGCGTGGGCACGCGCATGGCGGTCCCGTCGAGCTTGCCTTCAAGCTCGGGCAGGACTTGGCTGATGGCTTTGGCAGCCCCGGTCGAGGTCGGGATCATCGCCATAGCGGCGGCGCGTGCGCGGTAGAGGTCATTGTGGCGGCGGTCCAGCGTGGGCTGATCGCCGGTGTAGCTGTGGATCGTAGTCATGATGCCGCGCTCGATCCCGATGGCCTCATTCAGCACCTTGGCCAGCGGGGCGAGGCAATTGGTGGTGCAGGAGCCGTTGGAGACGACACCATGCTCGGGCAACAGATCACGGTGGTTCACCCCGTAGACGATGGTCTTGTCGACGTTTTTGCCAGGCGCGGAGATCAGCACGCGTTTGGCGCCTTGCTTAAGATGCACCTCGGACTGCTCTTTGGAGTTAAACTTACCGGTGCATTCCATGACCACGTCGATGCCGGACAAATCGAGCTCTTCTGGGTTGTAGGTGGAGAAGACCTTCATCGGGCCGCGGCCCAGGTCCATCGTGTCGCCCTCGACCCGGATGTCGCCGGGGAAGCGGCCATGGACGCTGTCATATTTCAGCAGATGCGCGTTTGTTTCGATGGGGCCGGTTGCGTTGATCGCGACGACCTGCACATCATTGCGCCCGCTCTCAGCGATATGCGCCAGGGTGCAGCGGCCGATCCGGCCAAATCCGTTGATTGCGACAGTGGTGGTCATGACCTTTTACTCCTACGCCCGTGCTTTGCCCCTGCGGTCGGTATACAGCGGGGTTCGGGTTCGGAGAAGGTAAATAATCGTTAAATGCCAGTATGATAGCGTTAACATGGCGAGATTTCTGTAGTGCGTTGCGGGCAATCCTGCCTGTTAGCGATAACTGTTTCTGACCAAAAAGAATCGCCAGTTTTCGCGTCAAAAGGCCCATTAAGCGGGCAATCGCGCGCATTTGCAGACAGTTTCGTGTGCGCACTCTTACCTTCCGCGGTTGTTCGCGCGAGCCTGTCTTGAGGAATTCTGGAGGATTAGGATATGTCACATTTTGAAACCGCTCAGGCCTTTTTCGACGCCTGTGAAACCGGCAAGGGCGCGGAGGTGTGCGCCCAGTGGTGCACGAACGACGCGAGCTTTTCTTGCCAAGCGGACGCCTTGGCGGAGGTCACGACACTGGCCGCCTATTGCGACTGGATGAAAGGGCTACTGACCCCGGTGCCCGACGGCCGCTACGTCCTGACAGCATTCGCCTTTGACGAGGCGCGCTCAACGGCTGTGGCCACAGCGGAGTTCCACGGCACTCAAATGGGGGAGGGCGGCCCGGTGCCACCCACAGGAAAGGCCGTCGTGTCAGACTATGCCTATGTCATGGTATTCGACGGCGACAAGATTTCTCACATGACAAAAATCTGGAACGATACCTTGGCGCTGCGTGGCCTTGGCTGGGCCTAGAGCCGCGACGCTCTAGCCCGCCTTGGCTTCCAGGCTATCAGCCAACGCTTCCGCCCGGGCTGCGATTTCGGCCATGCTGTCGGTCAACTGGTTGGGGATCACCGCGACCTCGACCTGCTCCGGCGGCAGGGCTTTGAGGTTGGCGAGCTCTTTGGTTTGCGTCTCGATCCGGGCCTCGGCGGCGCGTAGTTCTTCTTCGAGACCGGCGGTCTTGTCGGCGAGCATGAGGCCCGCCATCAGTAGCATCCGGGTTTCCGGCATGCGGCCAATTTGCTCGGCCAGAACGCTGGCCTCATTGTCCAGAAGGCGTGCCGCACTTTCAAGGAAATGCTCTTCGCCGGCCTGACAGGCGACCTGAAAGGAGCGGCCGCCAATTTCGATATTTACCTCGGGCATGGGATCAAGCCTCCTTCACCAATGGGTCCAACTCGGCCAGAATGTCGTCGAGATCCGCAAGGTCTTGCTTGCGCTGCGCCTTCAAGTCGTCGATCTGCGCGACGAGGCCTGCATTGATGGTCTCGCCTGCATCGGTGCCGGAGGCGTTGGCCTCACGCAGCGTGTCATTCTGTGCAGTGAGCGCGGCGATAACGGCTTCGAGGCGTTTGTTCTCCAACTCGGCTGTTTGCAACCGGTCGGACATGCGCAACACGCGCGTCTCCAACCGCTCGATCCGGGCGACATGCTTTTCGCGGGAGGCCACGAGGCGCGCATTGGTCGCGCGCTCGACTTCAAGCTCTTCGACAAGGTCTTCATCGCCCGCCGGCGTCGCCGCCACTTCACTCGGGGTTGCTGCGGGCTGGTTTTCAACCGACCACGCAATGCGGTCGAGCGCCGCCGTGATGCGGTTCTCCAACTCGGAAATGTCTGACATCTCTGCCCCCTTACTGTCCCGTCCGCCCAGATGTCCACCTATCGCTCGAATCGCGTAGAAAAGCGGCATCAGGTTTATTTTCGGACAGGTTAAGGAATTTAACGGGGGAATCAAATGCCTTGCGCGGCGATCTGCCCGTTCTGCTTGAACTCCGCCGTCACGCTGCTATCACGGCGCAAAAGAACTGCACGCGACCGATTGGGGAGACAGCCGTGGATATCGCCAGCCTGAAAGAAAAACACCCGGAGCACTGGAAAAAGGCCTGCGCCATCCGGGTTCTGACGCTTGATGCGGTCGCCGCCGCCAATTCGGGGCATTCGGGCATGCCGATGGGGATGGCCGATGTCGCGACCGTGCTGTTTGAAAAGCATCTGAAATTTGACGCCTCCGCGCCGAACTGGCCGGACCGGGACCGGTTTATTCTATCTGCGGGCCATGGCTCGATGCTGATCTACTCGCTGCTGCATCTGACAGGTTATGCCGACATGACGCTGGAAGAGGTGAAGAACTTCCGCCAGCTCGGCGCACGTACGGCCGGCCACCCCGAATTTGGCCATGCCTCTGGCATTGAGACGACAACTGGTCCTTTGGGGCAGGGCATCGCCAATTCCGTGGGCTTTGCGATCGCGGAAGAGGTGCAGCGCGCCACCTTCGGCAAGAAGCTGGTCGACCACTACACTTACGTCATCGCGGGCGACGGCTGCTTGATGGAGGGCGTCAGCCAGGAGGCGATTGGCATCGCGGGCAAGCATGAGCTGTCCAAGCTGATCGTGCTGTGGGACAACAATAACATCACCATCGACGGCACAGTCGAATTGTCAGACAAAACTGATCAGGTGATGCGCTTCAAGGCCTCTGGCTGGCATGTGCAGGAAATTGACGGGCATGACCCTGATGCGATTGATGCGGCGATTGAGAAGGCCAAAAAGACCAAAAAGCCGTCGATGATCGCCTGCAAAACGCATATCGCGCTTGGATCATCGGCGCAGGACACATCCAAAGGCCATGGCGCGCTGACCAGCGATGAGCTGATTGCGGATACGCGCAAAGTCTATGGCTGGGAGCACGGGCCTTTTGTGATCCCCGCCGATATCAAATCGGCTTGGGAAGCCATTGGATCGCGCGGCGCGGCTGATCGCGGAGAATGGGAAAAACGCCTGGAAGGCATGTCGGCCTCCAAGCAAGCGCGGTTTGCCCGCGAGCAGGCGGGCGAAGCGCCACGCAAACTGTCGGCAACAATCAAGGCGCTGAAGAAGCAAATCTCGGAAAACGCGCCGAAAGTGGCGACCCGGAAAGCGTCCGAGATGGCACTGGAGGTCATCAACCCGATCATGCCGGAAACCTTTGGCGGGTCGGCGGATTTGACGGGCTCCAACAACACGCTGACCTCCGATATGGGCGTGTTTGATCCGAGCAACCGCAAGGGCCGCTACATGTATTACGGCATTCGTGAGCATGGGATGGCCGCAGCGATGAACGGCATGGCTTTGCATGGCGGAACAAAGCCTTACGGCGGGACTTTCATGTGTTTCACAGATTATGCGCGCGGCGCGATGCGCCTGTCTTCCTTGATGGGCGTGCCGGTGACCTACGTCATGACCCACGATTCCATTGGTCTGGGTGAAGACGGCCCGACCCACCAGCCGGTCGAACATCTGGCGATGCTGCGCGCGACGCCGAATGTAAACGTGTTCCGACCTGCTGATGCCGTGGAAACAGCGGAGGCTTGGGAGATCGCGCTCACATCTGAAAAGACCCCGTCTGTTATGGCGCTGTCGCGTCAGGGGCTGCCGACCGTGCGCACGACGCATACAACTCGGAACGAGGTGTCCAAGGGTGCCTATGTGCTGGCGGATGCGGATGCGAAGCGCCAGGCGATCTTGATGGCAACCGGTTCGGAAGTCTCCGTCGCGATGGAAGCCAAGGCGCTTCTAGAAGCCGACGGGATCGGCACGCGTGTGGTGTCCATGCCCTGCTGGGAGCTGTTCGAGGAGCAAGACGAGAAATACCGCCGCAAGGTTCTGCCTGCAGGCCCGGTCCGCGTGGCGATTGAAGCCGCAATCCGCTTTGGCTGGGACCGTTGGCTCTTTGGGGAGCGGGGCCGCCGCGAGAAGTCGGGCTTTGTGGGCATGCACGGGTTCGGGGCGTCAGCGCCTGCTGGTGAGCTTTATGAGCATTTCGGGATCACGGCGAAGGATACGGCCGCGAAAGTGCGTGAGCTTCTGTCCTGAAGGTGTTGAGATAGAATGAGAAAAGCCCGCTCAACTGAGCGGGCTTTTTTGTTTGGGTAGGTAGCTAGTGGGTGCCTCCCGGCGCATGGCTTTGCCATACGCTTGGTCGCACGCGTTCAAAAATTCGGGGATTTTTGAACGTTTTTAGGAATTATGTTCCCGGATCGTGTCGGCTGCTTCTTTGTTAAAGGCTACGCCTTTTTCTTCGAACAGCGTGTCGAGCTCGCCCGACAGGGTCATCTCGGTCACGATATCACAGCCGCCGATGAACTCGCCTTTGACGTAAAGCTGCGGGATGGTGGGCCAGTCGGAGAACTCTTTGATGCCGGAGCGGATCGCATCATCGGCCAGCACGTTCACGTCGGAATACTCAACCCCGATATAGTTCAGAACACCCGCGACCTTGGAAGAGAACCCGCATTGCGGCATTTCTTTGGTGCCCTTCATGAAAAGGACCACGTCATTGGTGTCGACTTTCTCTTGGATTTGCGCGTTTGCGTCGCTCATTTGGCTTACTCCGGTGCCTTTGTGGTGAGGCCGAGCGCGTGAAGCTCGCCGCTATCCACTTTTGATTTCAGGGTCGCCATGACGGCGCGTTGTTGTTGGACGCGGTTCATGCCGCGGAAGCTTTCGTCGATGACCACGCCCGAGAAATGCACGCCATCTGCACCCTCGATCTGGATTTGAGCATCCGGGAAGGCGGTGCGGATCAGGTCTTCGATCTCTTGCGGGGTCATGGCCATGAAGCGTGTCCTTGTCTTTTCTCTAACCTAGGAAGCGAGTTGATATGTGGCAAGGGCTCACGCGACGGCTTCGGCAAAGCTGGAACGATAGGTCGCGCTAAGCTGGGCGAGGGGGGCTTTGGCCGCGCCAAACTGCACGTGATCGCCGCCGAATGTGCCGATCTTGGTGAGGGGAACGCCGCCTTTTGCGAGCAGCGCTTCGGCTTTCTCCGGCGAGCAGCCAATGAGGTAGCGGGCCTGATCTTCACCAAAGAGCGCAGCGGTGTCGTCTATGTCGAGCGTCACGCCAAGGCCTGCGGCCTCTGCCAGCTCAAAAGCGGCGAGCGCGAGCCCGCCATCGGCGAGATCGGTGCAGACGTCAATCAGCGCCGCATTGGCGCGGATGAAATCGCCATGCGCTTTTTCCGTGTCCAGATCAACGCTTGGGGCATCGCCGTCTTCGCGGCCAAATGCTTCCGCCAACAGCGCAGACTGGCCAAGATGGGTACCAGACTCGCCAAGCAGCAGCGCGACATAGCCGTCCTGCACCCGGCCGCCGATCACGCTGGACACGTTCTCAATCAACCCGACCGCGCCGATCGTTGGCGTGGGCAGGATACCTGTCCCGTCGGTCTCGTTATAAAGCGAGACGTTGCCCGACACGATTGGCATGTCGAGCGCCGCGACGGCTTCGCCGATGCCTTTAATCGCGCCGACGAATTGACCCATGATCTCCGGTTTCTCAGGATTGCCGAAATTCATGTTGTCCGTGGTTGCCAAGGGCTTGGCGCCTGAGGCTGTTAGGTTGCGATAAGCCTCCGCCACAGCCTGCTTGCCGCCCTCAAACGGGTTGGCTTTGACATAGCGCGGGGTCACGTCGGCGGTGAAGGCGAGCGCTTTGTCGGTGCCGTGGACGCGGATCACTCCGGCGCCCGCACCTGGGATTTGGACCGTGTCGGCCATGACCTGGCTGTCATATTGCTCCCACACCCAATGTTTGCGGGCGTAGTTGGGGGAGCAGATCAGGGCGTGTAGCCCTTCGATCGGGTCGATCTCGATAGCGCCTTCAAGCGGCGCAGCTGCCGGGGTTTCCACCCAAGGGCGGTCATATTCAGGCGCGGTGGAGGAGAGTTTGGAGAGGGGCAGGTCGGCTTTGACTTCGCCATTGTGCATGATCAGGAAACGGTCTTCGGCGATTGTTTCGCCGACGATGGCGAAATCGAGGTCCCATTTCTCGAACACAGCGCGGGCCTCGGCCTCCAGTTCGGGCTTCAAGACCATCAGCATGCGTTCCTGAGATTCCGACAGCATCATATCATAGGCGGTCATGTTTTCTTCGCGCTGTGGGACATCTTCGAGGGTCAGTTTGACGCCGAGCCCGCCTTTGTCGCCCATTTCCACGGCGGAGCAGGTCAGGCCCGCCGCTCCCATATCCTGGATCGAGATCACGGCGCCGGTCGCCATCAGTTCAAGAGTGGCTTCCATGAGGCGTTTCTCGGTGAACGGGTCGCCGACTTGCACGGTCGGACGTTTTTCCTCAATCGTGTCGTCAAACTCAGCAGAGGCCATGGTGGCGCCACCGACGCCGTCGCGGCCGGTTTTCGCGCCGAGGTAGACCACCGGCATGCCGATGCCCGACGCGGCGGAGTAGAAGATTTTGTCCGCATCTGCGAGGCCCGCGGCGAAAGCGTTGACGAGGCAGTTGCCGTTATAGGCTTTGTGGAAGCGGACTTCGCCGCCCACGGTCGGCACGCCGAAGCAATTGCCGTAGCCGCCAACACCAGCGACGACACCAGAGACGAGCGATTTGGTCTTGGGATGGGAGGGCATGCCGAAGCTGAGCGAGTTCATCGCAGCCACGGGCCGCGCGCCCATGGTGAAGACGTCGCGCAGAATGCCGCCAACTCCGGTGGCAGCACCTTGATAGGGCTCGATATAAGAGGGGTGGTTGTGGCTCTCCATCTTGAAGATCACGGCTTGGCCGTCGCCGATATCAACCACGCCCGCATTCTCGCCCGGACCGCAAATGACTTGCGGGCCTTCGGTCGGCAGGGTGCGCAGCCATTTCTTGGACGACTTGTAGGAGCAATGCTCGTTCCACATGGCCGAGAAAATACCGAGCTCGGTGAAACTGGGCTCACGCCCGATGATCTCGAGGATACGCTGGTATTCATCGGGGCTCAGCCCGTGAGCCGCGATCAACTCGTCATTAATTGCAGGTTCTGTCATATGCTCGGACCCCCATGCTATCAGCAGCGCATTTGCGATGCTTCATAGGCCAGTGTCGGCAGAGGGGGAAGGGCCGATCTGACCTGTCGCGCGCAACAGCAGCGTGATCGTTGTCGACTTGCCCGGAACACTTTGAATATCGATCTTGCCGCCGGTTTGCTCGACGAAGCCTTTGACCATGGAAAGCCCAAGGCCCGAACCCTCGCCGACGGGCTTGGTCGTGAAAAATGGCTCCGTCACCTGGCCAATCACAGCGCTTGGGATGCCGCTGCCTTCGTCCTTGAACACCAGTTCGACGCAAGGTCCCTCAGAAAGCTCAGTATCTTGTTTCATGAGCAAAAGATTGCGGGCCTTAATTGTAATCCGTCCGCCCGATGGCATTGCATCGCGGGCATTCGTCATCAGGTTCAGCAAAGCGGTTTCAAGTTGGCCCGCATCCGTCTTGATGGTCCAGAGGCCTGACGAGATATCAAGCTCTATCTCTATATTCGGCGGCAGGAGGCGCTCTGCCAAAGTGATCGAGCGCCGCAAAAGCGCCGGTAAATCATGTTCCCGCAGAACAAGTGGAGAGCGCCGTGAAAAGGCCAGCAACTGGGAGGTCAGCTCAGCGGCACGATGCGCGGCGACTTGGGTGTTGTCGAGCAACTCGGCGGCCTCCGGGTTGAGGGGGGTTTCGCGGGCAAGATCGATATTGCCCAGAATCACGGTAAGAATGTTGTTGAAATCATGCGCCACCCCGCCTGTCAGCCGACCGATCGCTTCCATCTTCAAGGCTTGTTGGTTCTTTTCCTCAAGAAGCTCGATGCTGCGCAATTTCTCAATCGCTTGAACGGTAGAAATGACATAGTAAACCGTCAGTCCAATCAGGGCCGCGCCAACAAAAATCGCGTCCTGGATCTGTGGCGCGAAAAACAGGAACATTATCGCCAAAAACAGAATGGCCGCCAAATCGGTCGTGGAGGCCATGATGATGCGGCTGGACGTGCGATGTAGCGGAGTGCCCGACGCGCGCGTCGCAACGAGCATAACAACCAATGCCAGATAGTCCGAGCTTGGGTGTTCATGAAACCAAAGGTACGGCACCATCGAGCGAAAAACGATTAAACCGCCCAGGAACGCGATTTGTGCCTTTTGATAGTCACCTGTATCGCGGTTCAGTTCATAGCGTTCGCTGAATCTTCGCTCCAGAAAATCAGACAGGATAAAGCCACCCACCCAAATGATGCCAAAGAAGTCATCGAAGGTAATCGCCAGAAGCAGTACGACCGCAGATAGCATGGAAAGCCGCCAAATCGCGTAGTCGTTTTGACGCCGCCTGTATGCGCCACGGATTTTGCCTTGTGTGCCGGGTTCGTTTGTTGGCGTAAACTTATAGGCTGTTTTGTCTTTTTTCGCATTCATTGCGCGCAGAGTTGCCAATTACGCAATCCCACACAAGCAGAATGAAAAAAAAGGCCGAGCATAAGCTCGGCCAAAGTCCAACAGGGAGGTGAAAGTGACGTGCACTTTCATGAACGGAAATATGCCCGCGGTACTACCCAATCAAGAGTTTTCGCTCAATTTTTGAGCATACCAGCTATGCGGAATTTGCATGGCGCTTAAATTACGAGCTTACCGCCATGTCGAGCGCCTGTTTGCGCTGCAACGTAATTTCACCCAGCACGAAGTCCCGGAAGGCCGAGATGCGTTTGGAGTGGCGCAGCTCCTCCGGGTAGGCGAGGAAGACGGGCACATCGTTTGATTCCACATCCGGCAGGACCCGGATCAGGTTGGGATCATCCAACGCGACATAATTGGGCAAAATGCCGATGCCGAGCTTGTGGTGCACGGCTTGCAGACACCCGAAATAATTATTCACCGTCAGCATGTTGGGTAGGTCATGTGTCAAAATTTCACGCACGAGGGTAGCGCCCGCGCTAACCTGCTCTGACCGAGTGTTCTGGCATATCAGGCGGTGATCGCGCAGGTCCTCGATCGTGGCTGGCATGCCATGTTCTTCCAAATAGGTAGGGGAGGCGAAGAGCTGCATTGTCACCGTCATCAGCTTTTTGCGCACCAGATCGGCCTGGCTCGGCTCTTTCATGCGGATGGCGACATCGGCTTCCCGCATGGGCAGGTCGAGTACGCGTTCGTCCAGCATCAAATCGATATTGAGCTCGGGGAAACTTGCAAACAGTTTCGACAGTCGAGGCGCCAGCCAAAGCGTGCCGAAGCCTATCGTGGTGGTAACGCGGAGCTCGCCGAAGACCTCCTCCTCGCTGTCGCGGATCCGGGCGGAGGCCGCGTCGAGCCGTTTGGTGATAGCGCGTGTCGCGTCGAAGAGAAGCTCGCCTTGCTCGGTGAGAATCAGTCCGCGCGCATGGCGGTGGAACAGGATGGTATTCAGTGATTCCTCAAGCGCGCGCACCTGGCGTGACACCGCGGATTGTGACAAATGCAGCGTTTCGCCCGCATGGGTGAGCGACCCCGCATCGGCCACCGCGTGAAATATTCTGAGTTTGTCCCAATCCATCCGATAACGTCTTTACCATTTTTACGCTTCTTCGGTCATATCGCGTCCCAGCTCGGCTTGCAGCACTTATCGTTAACGGTACACGCAATAATTTTATTTGTAGGTCAGTAATTTTGACCTATAAATGGTGTTACGATTGGTGCGCAAAGGTTGGGAGGCCTGCATGGCAGTTGAACAGATCTCGCTCAATGACCGGTTCGATTTAGAAAAATCCCCGGTCCTTCTGAACGGCACGCAAGCGCTTGTCAGGTTGGTTCTGATGCAACGGGCTCGTGACGCAGCGGCGGGGTTGAATACAGCCGGGCTGGTAACAGGGTATCGCGGTTCCCCCCTTGGCGCCGTCGATATGCAGATGAGCCGCGCGTCCAAGCTGCTGGAACCCGCGCAGATCACCTTCCAACCAGGCTTGAACGAAGACCTTGCGGCCACCGCGCTTTGGGGCGCGCAGCAGGCCGAGCTGCGGGGCGAGGGGCGCTATGACGGTGTCTTTGGCCTTTGGTATGGCAAGGGTCCGGGCGTGGACCGCTCCGGCGATGTGATGCGGCATGCCAATATGGCGGGAACGTCGCAACATGGCGGGGTGATCATGGCCATGGGTGATGATCATACCGGCGAAAGTTCCACCACATTGCACCAATCCGACTGGGCGATGGTGGATGCCTATATGCCGGTGGTCTCCCCAGCAGGCGTTCAGGAAATACTTGATTACGGGCTGTATGCCTGGGCCCTGTCGCGCTTTGCAGGCGTTTGGGTGGGCCTTAAGACCATGAAAGACACGGTGGAGGCGACCTCCGTCGTGGATGGCCGTCCGGATCGTATGTCCTTTGTGACCCCTGAGTTTGACACGCCTGATGGCGGGCTTGGTATCCGGCTGGTCGACACGCCGGTCGAGCAAGAAACCCGGATGATCAACCACAAAAGGTTCGCTGCGGAAGCCTTTGCAAAGGCGAATAAAATGGACAGTCGTGTCTTGGGCAAGCCTGGCGCGAAGATCGGTTTTGTCGCAGCGGGAAAGAACTGGCTCGATCTGGTCCATGCGCTGTCACTGCTGGGGATTGATGAGGCGGAAGCCGAACGGCTTGGGCTGACGACTTACAAGGTCGGACAGGTGTGGCCGCTGGATGTAGATACCTTCCATGATTGGGCCGAAGGGCTCGACCTGATCATCGTCGTCGAGGAAAAGCGCAAACTGATTGAGGTGCAGGTGAAGGAGGCGATCTTTGATGATCGTTGCGGCCGCCGTGTCTATGGGTGGCACAAGGGCGATACATGGGAGAATGGACGCCAGCAGGAGCTGTTCCCGACCCGCTATGCGCTCGACCCGGTCGATATTGCCGAAAAGCTCGGCAATATCCTGATTGAGGAAGGTCGTCGCACAGATCGCATTGAGGCCGGGCTCGCCATGCTCGACGAGGCGCGGCGCGCGGATAACGCGCAGGATATCGCGGCGCGGCTACCTTATTTCTGCTCCGGCTGCCCGCATAACAGCTCCACCAAAGTGCCCGAAGGCTCTCGCGCCTATGCGGGCATCGGCTGCCATTACATGGTGCAATGGATGGACCGGGAAACCATCGGATCGACCCAGATGGGCGGCGAGGGCGCCAATTGGATCGGCGAAGCGCCATTTTCGACCCGGGATCACGTGTTCCAGAACCTGGGCGACGGCACCTACAACCATTCCGGTACACTCGCCATTCGTGCGGCAATCGCGGCCGGGACAAATATCACCTACAAAGTGCTCTACAATGACGCTGTCGCCATGACCGGCGGGCAGGGCAATGAGGGGGAGCTCGACGCGCCTCAGATCGCGCGGGAATTGCAGGCCATGGGCTGCAAAGAGGTCGTCGTTGTCTATGACGAGAAGGAAGATGTCGAGGCGGTGGAGTTTCCCAAAGGCATAGCAATGCATGAACGCGCTGAATTGCAGGTCGTTCAGGAAAGGTTGCGCGATATCAAGGGCGTAACGGCCATTGTTTATGTTCAAACTTGTGCCGCTGAGAAACGCCGCCGCCGCAAGCGTGGGTTGTTTCCGGACCCTGACAAGCGCGTCTTCATCAATACCGATGTGTGTGAAGGTTGCGGCGATTGCGGGGTGCAATCGAACTGCGTCTCCATTGTGCCTGCGGAAACTGAACTGGGCCGTAAGCGGGCGATTGACCAGTCGAGCTGCAACAAGGATTTCTCCTGCGTGAATGGGTTCTGCCCGTCCTTCGTGACGGTGCAGGGTGCTACGCCGAAAAAGCGTGAGGCGGTCGAGATTGAGCTGCCTGATTTGCCTGAGCCTGGAATGCCGGAGATCAAGGGCACCCATAATGTCATCATCACAGGGGTCGGTGGCACGGGCGTTGTGACCATCGGCGCAGTGCTGTCAATGGCGGCGCATATTGACGGCAAGGGCGCGGGCATGATCGAGATGGCTGGCCTCGCACAAAAAGGCGGCGCGGTTCATATCCATTGTCGTTTGGCAAATAAGCCGGAGGATATTTCCGCCATTCGCGTGGCAACTGGCGAGGCGCATGCGCTGATTGGTGGCGATCTTGTCGTCAGCGCCGGGGCCAAGACCTTGGGTCTCATGAAACCAGGTGTTTCTGGCGCGGTCGTCAATTCGCATGAGATCATCACAGGTGATTTTACCCGCGACACCGAGTTTTCGTTGCCATCTGATAGTTTACGCGTCTCTCTTGAGGCTAAATTGCGGGAGAGCTTGGACCTGTTCGACGCGTCCGACCTCGCCAAAGTGCTATTGGGCGATTCCATCTTTTCCAACATAATGATCTTTGGCGCGGCGTGGCAGCGCGGGCTGATCCCGGTGGCGCTGGATGCGATTTCGCAGGCGATCCGCCTCAACGGTGCGGCGCCCGAGCGTAACCTGCGAGCCTTTGAGTTGGGCCGTTGGGCGGTGCTTTATCCGGATGAGGCGCAGAAATACCTGGCTGATACGGTGGTTGAGCTGCCCAAGTCGCTGGAGGAAAAGATCGCCTTCCGCGCGGATCATCTGGTGGCCTATCAGGGCAAACGATTGGCGAAGCGGTATCGCAAACGCGTTGATGCGATTGATGATCCTCGTCTGCGTGAGGCAGTTGCGAAGGGCTATCACAAGCTTCTCAGCTACAAGGACGAATATGAGGTCGCGCGCCTGCATCTTGAAACCCAAGCCAAGGCGCGGGAGGCCTTTGATGGGGACCTCAAGCTTACCTACCACCTGGCCCCGCCAATGCTGTCAAAGGTCGGCGCCAACGGCCGACCGGTGAAGAAGGTATATGGCACGTCGATGGAGCGGAATTTCCGCATTCTTACCAAGCTGAAGCGTTTGCGCGGGACGCCGCTGGACCCGTTTGGCCGCACGGCGGAGCGGAAAATGGAACGTGCGCTGATTAAGCAATATGAGGCAGATTTGCCGAAGATCCTGAGCGCCACCAACCGCGACGCGGCTGTCGCCCTGGCAGAGCTTCCACTGCAAATCCGCGGGTTTGGTCCGGTGAAGGAAGCAAATGAGCGTGCGGCTGCGAAACGGCGGGAAGAGCTGCTGGTGATGCTGAACGCAGAGCCCGCAAGACAGGCGGCGGAGTAGCTCAGCCCTTGCGGATCAGATAGGTCTGCACGCCGTTTTCATCGGACTGCTCGGCGAGCTCATGCCCGGCCTCATTACAAAAATGCGGAACGTCCACGATCGCGGCTGGGTCGTCGGCGAGTACCTTCAATATCTCGCCCGACGACAGGGCCTCAAGCCGCTTGCGCGCCTTCAACACAGGCAAGGGGCAAAGCAGCCCGGTGGCGTCGAGTGTTTGTGTGATCTCCATAGCCGAGATTTAGGTGTGTGTCGGGGCGAAGTCCACGCGGCAATTTAACTTACTTTTGCCCAACTGCGCCTATAGTCTCTCGCCATGACGAAGGCGCAGGGTTACAGGCAAGTCAAACGGCGGCGGGTGTTTTACATCCCCGGCTATGACCCGTTCCCGCCGCGTCGCTACCGGGAACTTTACCGCCGCGAAAGCGCCGAGCAGGCCGCGATCAGCGGGTATGAGATTGCGATTGGAGCCGGGTCTGAGGGCGAGAGCTTTGGCTGGCAGGTGCGCGCTGAGATTGACGGCGTTCAGGTTGACAGCCAGATCGAGGTGCTCGTCTGGTCGGACATTGTCCAAAGCAGCATGGGCGCAGGGATTGCGCAGAGCTACTGGCAGCTGTTGCGCACGGCCTGGATTTACGTGACATCAGGCGCGCTGAGACGGCTGATGTGGCTGCGCAAAGGGCCGGTGATCGCGGCGCTCTATCCAGTGGGCGTGCTTCTGTTGCAGCTCTTTCTCGCCGTATGGATCGGCTTGTTCCTTGGGCGCTGGTTGGCCTTTGGAGTGGCTTGGATCGGCGCGTGGGAGTGGCTGGCCTCGACGCTAGGGTGGGGCTTGGGGATTGGCGCATTTGCCTTTTTGATGCGCTGGTTCAAGGCGAAAGACGGCAAGATTTACGCGCATTACCTGATGCATGACTACGCGTTTACGGCGCGTCTGTGGGGGGCGAACCCACCGGAGCTGGAGGCGCGCTTCGATGTGTTTCGTGCTGCTATCGCCCGCGCGCTGGTAAGTGACGTGGACGAGGTTTTGGTTGTCGGGCACTCCTCCGGCGCGCATTTGGCAGTGTCCATTCTAGCGGATCTGCTGGGTGACTTTCCGGAGGGCGCACGTGGCAAGGCCTTGTCGTTTTTATCGCTCGGGCAAGTGGTTCCAATGATTTCTTTCCTTCCTGAGGCCAATAGGTTACGGCGTGATCTTCACACTTTATCAGAGTCGGACCGGATCACATGGGTCGACGTCACAGCACCAGGCGATGGCTGCGCTTTTGCGCTTTGTGATCCTGTTGCGGTGTCTGGCGTAGCCACGGAGCAGAAACGCTGGCCTTTGGTGTTCTCCGCGGCGTTCACGCAAACGCTGAGCCCAAAGACGTGGAAATCGCTGCGTTGGCGCTTCTTTCGGCTGCATTTCCAGTATCTCTGCGCATTCGATCGGCCCAAAGACTACGACTAGTAGAGTCAGGGAGAGGCGCGCCCTGCTGTAGGTGCGGGGAGTTGCTGTTTTCCGGTGGCTTTCGCCCTTTACCGGTGCCTCAATCCTCACCTTGGCCAC
>JAPORH010000138.1 GCA_026710325.1 Litoreibacter sp.
CCACTAACAAATTCAGGGCGTTTGGCCGATCACAAATCATTCATACCCCCTCCTTGGCGGAGACGCAGCGCGACAAAGCGGGCTGCGTTGTGCTGTCAGGCACGGGGGCCGATGGGTCCGCCGGCATCCGCGTGATCAAGGAGCTGGGCGGCATTTGCGCCGTGCAATCGCCGGAGGAGGCGCGTTACGACGGCATGCCGCATTCGGCGCTTGCGACAAAGCTGGTTGATTTCACGCTTCCGGCTGATCAACTCGTCTCCCGGCTGAAGCAATATTACGACGGCACGTTTCAACCTGATCTGTCGGGGGATCCGGACCGGGTTCTTCTGGAAATATTTGATGTTCTTGGCAAACGCTTCGGCCACGATTTTTCGGGCTACAAACGCTCGACTTTGGTGCGGCGTCTCAACCGGCGCATGCAAGTCCTCGAGATTGTTGATGTAGACCATTACCTGGCGCGGCTGAAACAAGACGACCGCGAAAAGGAGATCCTGCTTCAGGATTTCCTTATCAATGTAACCGCATTTTTCCGCGATCGGGAGGAGTTTGAGGCCCTGCGCCAAAAGGTGCTGTTGCCAATGATCGACGCCTCTGACGGTGCGGATGAAATACGGATCTGGGTGCCTGGCTGTTCGAGCGGCCAAGAGGCCTATTCCCTTGCGATGGTCATTGATGAGGTCTGCGACGAGTTGGAAAAAAGACCGCTTGTGCAAATTTTTGCGACCGACATTGATGAAGCCATGATCGGACAGGCACGTCGCGGTGTCTACCCTGTCTCGGTCTTTGCGGAGCTTCCGGCGAAATACCAGAAATCTTACACGGTCGGCCTTGACGGTAAGTTTGAGATTGTAAAGCGCATCAGGTCTATGGTGCGGTTTTCCGTTCACAATCTGATCCAGGATCCGCCTTTCTCGAAGATCGACCTGATCTCTTGCCGGAACCTTCTGATCTATCTTGGGGAGCAGTTGCAAAACGACGTGCTGCCCCTGATGCATTTCTCGTTGAAGCCCGGCGGGTATTTGTTTTTGGGAACATCGGAAAACGTCACGCGACGCGGCGCACTTTTTTCAGCGGTTGATCAACGCTCCCGCATCTTCCGGCGTCAGAACACAGCGAAGCGGCTCCATATTCAGCTTCCATTGGGCCACGGAGGCGGGAGTGCCGGACGCGGGCGTATGTCGACCAAAATGGCGCAGGAAATTGATTTCCCGCGGCACCAGAGCCTCGACAGCTCAAACGCTGCGATATACGAGATTTATTCGCCGCCCTTCGTGCGCATAGCCTCCGATGGGCGGATCATCGACAGCTCCGGTGATTTGAGCCTTTTCCTGGCCTCCCGCCCAGGTGAGGACCGCAACCTTCAGTCGCTTGCACGAGATTCCGTGCGCGACGTTGTCATCCCGCTTGTGACCGATGCGGTTGCTGAAGACCGCAGGCGGGCCATCAAGAATGTCGAAGTGCATTCGCCCTTTGGTGTCAAGAAGACCGACATTATCGCCCATCCGATGAAGGACGAAACGGTCACGGTGCTGTTTGTTGTCAAAGACCGTCTGGACCCGGTTGTCGACGAATACGCCGTGGCGCCGCACACGCGCGACCGCCGGGTGGCCGATCTGCAGGAAGAGCTGCAAGAAACGCGGCTGCTGCTGAAATCCAAGGTCGAAGAGATTGAGACCGCGAACGAAGAGCTCAAATCATCCAATGAAGAGATGATGTCGATGAACGAAGAGCTACAATCGGCCAACGAGGAGCTGACGACCGCGAATGAGGAGCTCAAAAATAAAATCGATGAGCTGACGCTGGCCAATGCGGATCTCGACAATTTCGTGCAAAGCGCCGAGATCGCCATGATCGTTCTGGATCGCGCCATGCGCATCCGGCATGTCACGGATGCTGCACATAAGATTGTGCCGATCCTTCATTCCGACAAAGGACGCTTGATGTCGGAATTCAATTTGGACTTCGCGGGCCTCAACCTGTTGTCGAGCATTTCAAAAGTGCTTGAAACGGCGGAACCAGTTACGAAGGCCACCGATGTTGACGCCCATGGGCGCGCCTATTTTGTTCAAGTCATGCCCTATTTCTTCAACGACAATTCCGTGGAAGGGGCGACGGTCACCATTCTCGACATCACCGAGGAAACGCGCCTGCGCAAATCCTTGGAGATCGAGTCTCAACGCCTGAAGCTTGCCTTGCTTGCCGGCCGTATGGGGCTTGCCGAAATCGATATCGAAAGCGGTGAGGTAGACGTAGACAAAGTGCTGGCGCAGCAATTTGGCTTGGACGATGGGGGTCTGCTGACCATAGATGCCATGCTCGCACATGTCGGGCCCGAAGATGTGACAGAGATCAAGAAGGCCTTGGACATCGCAACCAAACAGGGCGCCGATTTCGAAGTCGATTTCGCCGTGAACCCGCCGCATGAACCGACCCGGTGGGTCAGGACACGTGGCACGCCGTACACGGCAGCTGACGGTCGCCCAAAAATCGTCGGCCCGACGATCGATATTACCGCGATCCAGCATCAGGACCTCATTTTGCGCGAGATGAGCCATCGTGTGAAAAACCTGTTCGCGGTGATCGCGGCGCTGGTCCAACTGGTCCCCAAAGAAGAAGCGGAGACGCAGAGGTTTGCCGATGATTTACTCAAACGCATTGTGTCGCTGGGCGATGCGTATGATCTGGCACGCAAGACCAACAGCCTGTCCGGTGTGCGGCTTGGAGAGCTGTTGGAACGGTTGATCGCCTCCCATCTGACGGGTCAGAACCTCGCGCTCGACGGGCCTGAGGTGATCGTAAACAGCGATAGTCTGAATACGCTTACCCTTTTGCTTCACGAACTCACGACGAACGCGATCAAACATGGTGCTTTGTCTGACGCGGGTGGTGGCCTCGATATTTCATGGTTCCAAGCGGATGACGGGCTCGTTCACCTCAAATGGTCGGAGACCGTGCTAAATTTCAAAAGTGCTGAGGCCGAAGAAGGGTTTGGGTCCAAGCTTATTGATCGCGGCGTGAAGCAACTGAACGGGTCCTTTGAAAAAGCGCTTGGGACGCATGGATACAGTTTCGAACTCGCTCTCGAGATTGTCGAAAACCCCGACCCATGACGGCGGCCGCTGGAAAAACGCTCTCAAACCGAAACATCCTTTTGGTGGAGGATGAGCTTTTCATCGCGATGGCGATGGAGGAATATTTGCTGGCCGCGGGCGCGAAATCCGTTGCATGTGCCAGGTCTCTTGGCGACGCTTGGGTGGCTTGTGAACAGCAAACGTTTGATGTCGCTGTTTTGGATATTCGGCTGCCGGACGGGTCCCCTGTCGAGCTCGCCAAACACTTAATCGCATGCGGTGTCGCGCTTATCTTCCACTCTGGCCATGCCGATGCTGATCTTTTGAAAGAGTTTCCATCAGCGCGGTTTTGCAGCAAACCCTGCGCGCCGACCGAAATCCTTGAAACGATGACGGTTGTGCTGCAGGAAAACCGCAGCGTTGGTGAGACCCTTTCGTAAATTTTGTTATTTGCTTGACTCACGGCGACGCTTTGCCGTCTTGCAAAGATGACCGCTTTCACAGATATATCAGGTGTGCGCCGTGGAAAGGCGCGTTTTCCTTGCGGGTGCGAATCCCGCCCAACAATTG
>JAPORH010000092.1:0-3211 GCA_026710325.1 Litoreibacter sp.
TTCGCCCAAACTACGATGAGAGCCGGGTGTTGCACTTCAGACTGGAAACCGGGTCGCGAAAAAGACCCAAAGTGAACAGGAAAAGGGTTGTTTTCAATGTTCATGCAAGATGTCATTATGGATATACCCATAATGACAAAACATTACCACATTTTTGCATCGTCAGCTTCGATCGTTGTGTACATGATGTCCTCCATCAACGGGATACGCTTCAAAGCCCTCCCGCTCATCAAACCTTGCGCAGATGCAGTCAGGGTTTTCCATTCCCGATAACGGTCGCCGTCTCGCAACATCACAGCGGTCTGCAAAAATCGCCGCGCCCAAATATCGCGACGGGTATCAAGGAACTTCCAGAGTTTGGTTTCAATGCTGTGAGCCGTACGTGTGGTCTCGACGATCCTGCGAGTGTCCTCGGTGTCTTCGAACCAGCTGTCTGTGAGGGGTTCTAAGTAATCCAATGCAATATCGTCGTTTATCCAGCGACCAAGTGCTTGCGCTGAGGCGTCCTGGATCTTCCGGTCCGGATCGGCAAGGTTGAGCAGAGCGGAAAGATCAAGTTCCTGAGGGCGTAGATCGAACAGATTGCAGGCTTCGATGACATCAAGGAAGCCCGGAGCAGGCAGGTGGTCATGTTCCAGGCCATCCGCAAGCGCCCCTTCTAGCAGAACACGCAAGGTGTCAGAAGAAATATCGTCGGCTCCGGTTTCCGCACGGAGTTGTCCTACCATGTGCTCAGCATCCTCACTGTTTTCAGGGGGAACGAGAAAGGCATCCTTGATCCCGTACCCTGCCTTAATCAGGACCATAGCTAGGAACGACACTGAACCCTGCTCCAACCTGACCGCAATGCTTTGAGCGCCAACACCATCCGTTATGCTTGCGACGATCTCCTGCATTTCCGCTCCGGTTTGGCGGCTTTGGCCGGGAACGGCTTTGCGACGGGCTTTCTTGATGAGGTCATCCAATGCCGCCTGGACTGGCCCACTGGAAAACCAGCCCCGGATCATCGGCAAGAGCGTCAATGTCTTGGCGTTCAGGGCCGAAGCATCGAGCCGCTCGAACAGACCAGCAAGGGTCGCCTCCTGGACAAGCTCAGAGCCGGACAGGAGCATAAATAGAGTACAACGCTCAAAGAAGGGCCCATCCATTGTTGCAATATGATTGGCCAGACCAGCCTGAACTTCCTCTTGAGCAGCAGCCATCATAGTATCGAACATATTAAATAAATCATAGGCGGAGCCGCCCTCGGCCAGCATGTCGCGTGCAACGCTTTCAAGGTTTTCTGAGAGATCGAAATCCCCCATATCTGGCGGGGGTGACACGGTGTCGAGATCAAGCATGAAAGCCTGCGGAACTGGCAAGCCTACCCTTCGATAAAGACCTGCAAACTGCGTCAGATTTTCTTGCTGTACCGCGCCAGCAGCCACCCCGGCTTGAACGGCCATTTCTACCGTTTCTAGGAAATCTTCCGCGTACTCATTGTCATTTTCAAGCCCCATGCGAGCTTCATCCAGCAGCAGACTCAGAATTTGATGTGCCCCGCCCGAATGGTCATCTTCCTGTGCGCAGAGCACCACCAGACCACATGCGACATCACCGCTGGAAAGCAATCGGGATTTCATCTGCATGAAATACAAGTGAAACTGAGGTTCAAAACCATGGAGTCTGAACTGTTCCATACATTCGGCAAGCATTTGTGAGGACATGTGCGATTTCCAGTCACGCGGCCATGAGTTCAAAGTCGATCCGCTTCTCCAGATCGACCTCGAAGCGGCCATAGGGGTTGATGTGTAGATAGATGAGCGGGGACAGGTCGCGATAGTCCTCAGGGGACAAGCGCGCGACTATGTCGGGGTTGCGCAGGACAGATTGCACCATGCGCGTGTTCACGTAGACCAATGAAGATTGCAACAGATGCAGCGCATGGGCGGCGATTTCCTGATCATGCACGCGGTTGGTGGCAATCTCGCCGCCTTTGCCGAAAAACACAAAGCTGTTGGCGCTGTTCCAGTTCTCGACGACGTTCAGCCCCTCATGGATTTCCCGGCGGAACGCTGCAGAGCGCAGATAGCGACACAGAAAGATCGTCTTGATGGCGCGGCCCAGTTCCGCCAGCGCCTTGTAAGTTGGGTGCATCACATCGGCTTGAGCGAACCGACGCAGAATGGCTTCGGGGTCCGCTGTCCCGTGCTGCATGGCGGCTGCGTATTTGACCATTTCGTCGTACTGGCGTTCGATCTCACCCCAATCGATCACACCTGACAGAATTGGCAACAGATTAGGCACTTGCCCTCGCATACCTGCACTCGGAAGGGCGACTTTCTGGCGTGCGATGGCCTTGAGGCGTGGTGCCAACTCAAAGCCAAGAAGATGGCAAAACGCAAAGCCAACCGCACTTTGGCCGTGGCTGTCCACATACTGCTGCTGGATTTCCATATCCGTACAGTGCCGCAAGACACCCTCGATCATGGCCGCCACCTCGGAGGAGGAGCAGCGCTTCAGCTGAGAATAGATGCAGGTCGCCTGCCGTTCGACATGCCAGTAGATCATGACGCCACGCCCACCATAACGGGCATGCCATTCGGTCATCAGGTTACGATCCCAGGCTCCGAACTTGGTGGAATCTCCGGCACAGGTCGTGCCCGACCTCCCCCAGACTTCCAGATCGCGGATTGCCAGCGTCGCATTAGCAACCTGTGCGCATGCTGCCTTGAGGGACGCAGGATCAATATACCGCCGCCGAATATGCAAGAACTCGCCATAGCTGACATCAGGCGAACCGGAAGCCACGCGCTTGAGGCCCGCGTTGGTTCCCAAGCCGTAAAGGCAGAGCAACAAACGCTGATTTCTCACAGGAGGTGGTAGAGCCTCCCGGCTGGCCGAGGTCTGAAAGCTGTTCAGAAACCCGGTGTCGAAGGCTGTTTCCTTGAGAACATCCAGAAGGCCGGTCATCGGCCAGGCCCGGGCAACCTCGGCTTTCAGAGCCGCCAAACCGGGTGGCTCAGGAACCGGTGACAATGGCGTAACGGAAATCCGGTTCTCGCCGCTCCACCGCAGGCGCACCTTATCATTGTCGGGTAAGGTTGCATTCAACAGGTGAAGCTCCTTTCTCCAGGTTGTGTCTCGAAAGTGGTGGAAATTATTCCATGGCGTCTCTGAGCGGCTTATTGTTTGGCTTTGTTATGCTGCGAGGTCAAGGATTTCGTTGAGC
>JAPORH010000092.1:3307-3557 GCA_026710325.1 Litoreibacter sp.
GAGGCGTTCAATGGCATTGGTTGTGCGCGCAGATTTCCATTGGCTCTGTGGCAGGTGTGTGAAGGTGAAGAGCTTGTCGCCCGGCTCCTCCAGGCTATCGGCGACGGCACGATATTTCAGGCGCCATTTGTGGATAAAGGCCTTGCGGCGCTTGTGCACCTCAACCGCTGTATCAGCATAGATCATATCGCGGCAGTCTCTGAACCGCCCCGGGTTTACCGGAGAGTAAAACTCTCAAAGGATGAGACCT
>JAPORH010000225.1 GCA_026710325.1 Litoreibacter sp.
GCTACGCCAAAATACCCAAACTCTGGGAGATCTGGATAAACTGAGGGGTGGTAAGACCTTAGGGTCAAATTCTTGCACCCCGAAGCTCGCCCGGGTGAAGCCGAGCGCGCCGATCATCGCGATCATTTCATCAGACAAACTGCGCGGGTCGCTTTCAATCGCGAGCTCTGCGTCAGGCTCGATCGTGAAGTGATGTCTCACTTCCGACATCAGCATATTCAAATCCTCGGGACGCAAGGCAGTAGGTGTGCCGCCGCCCCAATGAAGATGCGACACCCGCACCCTCCCGGGCAAATGGGCTGCAAGAAGCGCAATCTCTTTCCGCAAGGTTTTGGCATAGGCGGCGATCGGAGCTTCTTTCGAGGCAAGTTTCATGTTGCAGCCGCAATACCAACAGAGCTGCCGGCAAAACGGCACATGCAGATAAAGCGAGACGGGCACGTTTGGGTCCAGCTTCGAAAGCGCGTCTTGATAGGCGTCCGCTCCGAAATCTGCCGTGAAATGCGGCGCGGTTGGGTAGCTTGTATAGCGCGGAACGTTACGTGAGCGGTATTTGGCGAGGGTATCTGTATCTGTCATGGCATGACCCTAAGGCGACCGCGCCCTGCGTTCATTGATCTCGGTCAAATAAGACGCCTTTCCCCACATTCGCTCCCGACGCGCCGGGCCGGGCAGTCCTTTGCCAAAACCTGTCGTGCCCCCGCCGTTTTTTGCGCGCCGTTTGAAAGTGTACGTAAAGGGTGCGCCCTATACGAAAGCGTAGCCAAACTGTGCCTTTGCAGGCCCGCATCGCCAATGCGCCCGATGTAAGCTCGGCAGATTGAGGTGAATGACATGAAGATACAGAGTTTTGGACTGAACGGATCAAGCGAACTTGACCGCGCCATCAAGGAACTGGCAGCGCAAGAGGGCGGTTGCAGCTTTCTGGCAGTACATCATCGTGAGGGATGCCTTGATCCCACTGCGCTATCAGATGTGGCGGGCGCCGTTCATTGCGCGACGTCTTGCGGTGGTATCATGATGCAGCAAGGCGTCAGCGACATAGGTCTTTTTGCCATCTCTGATCCTGACGGGGATTACGGCACGGCCTGTGTTCAAATTTCAGACGACACATATGCAGCCGCTCGCGCTGCCACGCAAAAGGCCATTTCGCGCGCCGATCGTGAAGGCGAAGCGCCGGATTTGATCTGGATTTCCATTACACCGGGAAATGAAGAAGACGCTTTGAAGGGTATCGAGGATGTCGTTGGCTCGGATGTCCCCATCATCGGCGGAAGCGCGGCCGATGACACGGTGTCAGGGCGGTGGTCTGTCAGCGACACGCAGGACACACATAACGCGGGCATTGTCGTTTCGGCCTTGTTTTGCTCGACCCCGCTCCACATCGCATATCAGAGCGGGTATGAGCCGACCCCGCACACTGGCGTCGCGACCAAAACTCATGGGCGCACCTTGCTTGAAATAGACGGAAAGCCTGCCGCGCAGGTCTACACGTCCTGGAACCAAGGCACCGTGCCAACGGCCAAGTTAGGTGAACCCGTCAATATCTTGTCTCAGGCAACGCTCTGGCCGGTTGGTCGCCAGACCAGCTCGCTTTGCGATGTGCCCTACTTCTTGCTTGCTCATCCCTGCGCATCCAATCCCGACGGCTCCATCGAGCTTTTTGCCGAAATAAACGAGGGGGAGCGACTGACACAAATGACCGGAAACAAGGATGTGCTTGCGGCGCGCGGGGGGCGTGTCGCTGAATTCGCGCTTAAATCCGGGAATGTGCCAAACCATCAGGTCGAAGGCGCGCTCGTTGTCTATTGTGGTGGCTGCATGTTGGCCGTTCAGGATCAGCTTGAGGACGTCTATTCCGGGGTGAATAAAGCGTTGGATGACAAGCCGTTTCTTGGCGTCTTTACTTTTGGTGAGCAGGGTCGCGTGCATGGTGTTGGAAACAGACACGGGAATTTAATGATTTCCTGCGTAGCTTTCTCAAAGAGCGAGTAATCAAGTGCGAGGCACATGTCGCAGAACGAAACACTGCGCGAAGCACTGCTGGAGATCGAGATCTTGCGCGCGCGCGAGCAAGAAGCTTTGCGCGAAACCAGGGCTTTGCTCGACATTCTTCGGATCACGACGTCGGGGTCGGAGCCGTTGGAAGCGCTGCGCGCTGCGCTGGATCGGACCGCCGAGGTGTTGCGTGCTGAATGCGTCTTCATTGGCCGGGTCGAGCCATGGGGTTTGGCGGTTGAAACCGCCATAGCCAAAGAGATGCGCGGAGGCAGAATTGAGGTTGCACCATCCTTCTTCATGAAGCCGCGGAATGTTCTTGATGCGGGGCAGGTCAGGAAACTTGATGGGTGGGCCAAGTCGAGCCCCGTGCCTTTCAAGAGCGTTCTGACCTCGCCCCTTTCGAAGCGCGCTGGTGTCGTATGCGCGTTGGTTTGCCTTCATTCCCAGCCACAAGCGTTTTCAAACAAATCGCTTGGCTTGCTCAACCGGTTGATCCAGCTCACCTCGCAAGCGCTGAACACGCTTGAGTTGAGCTCCCAAAATGCGCTTCTCGCGGCGGTGATAGACGGCTCTTCATCGGGGTTTGCGATTGCGGACGCGACCGACCCCGAGCTGCCTTTGGTCTTCGTTAACAAGGCGTTTGAGTTGCTCACAGGATACAGCTCTGCGGACGTTCTGGGCGAGAACTGTCGCTTCTTGTCGGCAGAGGCAAAGGATAGCCCAGAGCGCGTCAAACTGCGCGAAGCCTTGCGCGACAAGCGCGCTGGCCGGTTTTTGGTGCGCAATGCCAAAAAGAACGGTGATTTTTTCTGGAACAACTTGGCGCTTTATCCTGTTGTCGGCGAAGGGGGGAAGACATCCCATATCGTTGCGACCCAAACCGACGCGACTGAACGCGTTCTGGCTGAAGATGACACACGTTTGGCACGTGCGCGCTTGCGCGATGTGTTGGATCACACCAACGATGCCTTCGTCATGGTGACCGCTGATGGGCAGATCGCCTTTTGCAATGACAGCACCCGGGCGATGTTTCCCGCCCCGAAGACCGACTGGCAAGCTGGCACAGATTTTTCTGAAAACTGGGCTGAATTTATGGCCACCGTTCCTGCCACAGACAGGTCCTTCGCACCGGAATTGCTGAGCCCGGATCTCGATCGGTTATGCGATCATACCCATAGCGTGCGAACAAGCTTTCCGGACGGCAGACAGGTGCTGGTGCGTGCGCAAAAAACTGAAGATGCCTCCGTGGTTGTTTCAGCAACTGACACAACAGCGATCCGCGAAACCGAGCGGCTCTTGCGTCAGCGAGCCGCCGCCGTGGAGAACGCAAATAATGGTATCGGCATCTTGGATGAGCGGGGCCGCATTACCTACGCAAACAGCGCTTTAGCGCGTTTTCTGGGCTACGCGAAAGACACAGACGCGATCGGCCGGGCATGGCGGCCCCACTACATTATTCCGGAGCGCTTCGAGCAGCTGCGCGCCGAATTTGGCCTGGCGGAAAACGCAGAAATTCTTCAACTCAAGTCGGGTGACGCCCACAAAACCTATCATGAGATGACTGTCACCCATGTTGAAAAGGTCGGCGAGGTGCTCGTGGCGAGAGACGTTTCTGCGGCGGTCAGAAATCGAAGCAGGCTCGCGGAGTTAAACGCGCAAGTCGAAGATGCAAGGCGTCATGAGGCACTTTCGAGTCTCGCAGCCGGGTTGGCACATGATTTCAACAACGTGCTGTCTGCAATCTCCGGCTCGGCTGCGCTCATCTCGACCGACCTTGATGCCAATGGGGAGGTGAAATCTCATGCCGAGCGTATCACGAAAGCAGGTGCGATGGCGGCACGTTTGGTCAACCGGATGCTGGATCTCAGTAGTGCCGATGACGATGCCTCCATTTTTGATCTGCGCGCTGTTTTGGGTGAGTTGCGGGCGCTGGCAGAGGTCAACCTGTCGGGAGATACCTCATTCATTATGACCTCAGGCGACGAGGCGCTGCAAATCCGGGCTGCGATCTCCGACATTTCGCTGGTCATTCTCAATCTGGTGTTAAATGCACGGGATGCTTTGGATGCGGGGCGCGGCGTGATCGAATTGCGGGTCGACCGTTTCGAAAGCCAATCAAGACGTACGCCTCTGGTCGGAAAAACGCTTCCGAGGCGCGATTACGCCAGCATCACCGTCTGCGATACCGGGATAGGTATCCCTGACGACGTGTTGCCCAAGATCATGAACAGTTTTTTCACGACCAAGGGCCACCGGGGTACCGGGGCCGGGCTCGCCATGGTTGCGGCCATCGTCAAACGTTTGGACGGCGCGGTTTTCGTCGAAAGTACGTTGGGTGAGGGCACCACAATTGAAATTGCGCTACCGCTCATTCCGGAACGCGATGACACTGATACAGAACTTGCCTCGCGGGTCGATCTGTCCGGCACCTCGGTCATGGTGCTCGATGACCAGCTAGAGGTTGCTGAAACAACCGCCGCGTTTCTGTCGTCCTGCGGCGCAGAGGTGAGCGTTTTGGACGATCCGGCGCTTGCGGTTGAGGTGGTGCTGGAAGCATCGCAAGACTGGACCGCATTGGTCACCGATTACGACATGCCGGTCATGTCCGGCGGAGATGTCATCGAGGCCATTCACAGGGACGCGCCTGAATTTCCATTGTTTTTGGTCACAGCCTTGGCGCGCCGCATTTCCGACACGCGCATCAATGACGCGACCGTCCGCGGCGTCTTCGCCAAACCCGTTAACCTAGGGCAGCTTGCCCGAGCCCTTGCAGAGGTAAAATAAAATCCCATGAGAATTTTGATCGCTGATGACCATGATTTGGTCCGGGAAACCCTGACCTCTTTCCTGACCCGCGAAAAAGACTTTGAGATCGATCAGGCCGGCGACCTGAATGAAGCCATTGAAAAAATCAACGCAAACAGCCGCTACCACCTCGTTCTGCTCGACTATTCAATGCCCGGGATGAACGGGTTGGACGGGCTGGCCAAGACGAAGGCTGCAAATGAGCCTTGGCCCGTTGCGCTGATGTCCGGCGTCGCGCCAAAGGCAATTGCGCAAGAAGCGCTCGACGCAGGCGCCATTGGGTTTCTACCCAAGACGATGGCCGCCAGTTCGATGATCAATGCAATCCGATTTATGGCCGCCGGAGAAACTTTCGTGCCGGTAAAGTTCATGACCGCAGAAGAGCCGGAAGAGGTCAATGAACTTGCCAAAGGCCTGTCGCCGCGCGAGTTGGATGTCCTAAGCGGTCTCTGCCGCGGGCTCGCCAACAAGGAAATCGCGCGGGAGCTGGATTTACAGGAAGTTACTATCAAGCTTCATGTCAAAACGCTTTGCCGGAAACTAGAAGCGAAGAATCGCACCCATGCCGCAATGATCGCGAAAGAGGCTGGGCTGTTCTGATTGGCGCCCCCGACGATCCCAGTCAGACGGTAGCCGCCGCGCTCGAATGGTCGAATTGGTTGTCACACGGCATCTGCTTCGGCAAGTCGGTCATACCTACTTTGGTCTCCTTCTTCTTAAAAGAAGAGGGGGCGCCGAACTGGATGACATTTTCCTCGCCAAGATAGGTGTCGGATTGCACCTCGATCAGGTGCAAAGGCACTTGCGCCGGGTTTTCCAAACAATGCAATTCGTTCTGCGGGATATAGATGGACTGAGTTTGCGCGATCGTGTTCACTTCGCGGCCGACAATCACATTTGCGCTCCCCTCGACAACGACCCAGTGCTTTGCCCGGCGCGCGTCGTTGCGCAGGACGACCTTCGCGTAAGGGTTGACCACGATACGGTTGACCTCAAAGTTCTCGCCGCTCGAGAGTGGCTCAACATACCCCCAGGGCTTTTCGCACCGATGGGACGTCGGACGGGGCCTGAATTGGCGCGGGTTGGGAACGGTCAACCCGTTGTCAAAAGCTGAATAACTGCCTTCTCCGACAGTGTCTTCCGGCACTTCGATCAAAAGCGCATCCTCAGGAGCAATGTCTTCAGCAAGCGCCTCGGCGAACCGTGCGATCTCTTTTTCTTCGTCCAAGGCTTCGGTTGTGTCGCGCACAGCCACAGCGCGGGCGGGATGCATGTGTTGCGCGTCGACTACGCGGACATCCGTTGCTGTCAGGAGGGATGGTGCGCAGTTGTCTGGGTCCGCCACGTGAGGGAGTGTCTTTTGCCACACGCTCCCAGGTCGCAGAAGGTCGGCGATCTGTTTTGGCAGTCTCGCACGCGAAGTCGTTTTTTCCTGCGTGTCGAAGACGCCATCAAGGATAACTGGGTGGGTCATAGGGTTTCTCCATTTCGTCATTTTTTGCAGGAATAACCTTTTGTTAGCGAACGATCTCGCTCTCCACAGGGTAGGGGGCCGCGCATTTGGGTGGCTTTGGGTCTCGAAAGTATGAGAAATATCCAAAAGAATAGGTGCGCACAGGAAGGAAAGGGGGGGGGGTCAGCCGAACCGCTTTTTCAGGTCGCGCAGCACGAGTTCCGATCGGACTTGCGCAACGTTGTCATGCGGCAGCAACACCTCGTGGATGAAGCCGGCGAACGCTTCCAGCGTTTCGCACTCAACCATTAAGACGTAATCGGCATCCCCGGACACCGAAATGGCCTCTGCGATCAGCGGGTTGGTTTCGATCAACCGCGCAAATTCATGCTCGCCCGCCTTGCTGTGGGAGCGCAAGTTTACACGTACGAAAGCGCGCATGCTTCGCCCGGTGGCAGCCACGTTCAAATGCGCATGGTAGCCTGTGATCACACCCGACCTTTCAAGCCGCACGCGCCGCCTCGAGACTTGTGAGGCCGAAAGACCCACACGCTGTGACAGCTCGGCATTGGTCAGCGCTGCGTTTCCTTGCAGAGCCTTTAGGATTTGCCAATCAAATCCATCGATTTTTTCGTGCATGTTGGTGCTCATTCTTGAGATTTTCGTGCAATTCAGGGCTCTATGTCGACTATTTTGCACACATGTTGCGCCAAATATGCGTGATTCTTGTAGAAACTGCAAAACCATAGGAGAATTTGGATGGGTCCGTTTCCCCATAACGCACCGCGCGCCGTGATTTCAAAAGACAACCCTGCCGGTACAGACGGGTTTGAGTTCGTCGAATTTGCCCATCCTGACCCCGACGCCTTGCGCGAAACCTTTCGCCAGATGGGCTACACCCATGTCGCCAACCATCGCTCAAAAGCGGTGGAGCTTTGGCAGCAGGGTGATGTCTCCTACCTGTTGAATGCGGAGCCCGGAACGCATGCCGCGCGTTTCATTGAAGATCATGGTCCTTGTGCCCCGTCCATGGGGTGGCGCGTGGTTGATGCCGCGAAGGCCTTTGATCACGCCGTGAAAGCAGGTGCTGAACCCTATTCCGGCCCGGGCAAAGTCATGGATGTGCCCGCAATCGTTGGGATCGGCGGCTCGCTTATCTACTTCATCGACCAGTATTTCGAGGCGAGCCCCTATAACGCTGAATTCGATTGGATCGCTGACGCGCATCCTGAAGGCGTGGGGTTCTATTATCTCGATCATCTGACCCACAATGTCTTCAAGGGCAATATGGACAAATGGTTCCGTTTCTACGGCGACCTGTTCAACTTCCGCGAAATTCGGTTCTTCGATATTCAAGGCAAATATACCGGGCTCTTTAGCCGCGCGCTCACCTCGCCCTGTGGTAAAATCCGTATCCCCATCAATGAAGACCGGGGGGAGACGGGTCAGATCGTCAACTACCTGAAGAAGTACAAAGGCGAAGGTATCCAGCACATCGCAGTAGGTGCGCGCGACATTTATGACGCCGTCGCAGCGATCCACGAACGCGGCGTGCGCTTCATGCCCAAACCGCCGGAGACCTATTATGATCTCTCCAAGTCACGAGTTGTGGATCACGAAGAGCCGATTGAGCGGATGAAGACGCATGGCATCCTTATCGACGGCGAAGGGGTAGTGGACGGCCGGGAGACCCGCATCCTGTTGCAGATTTTCTCCAAAACCGTGATTGGCCCAATCTTTTTCGAATTTATTCAGCGCAAGGGCGATGACGGGTTCGGGGAAGGCAATTTCAAGGCGCTTTTTGAATCCATCGAGGCCGAAGAAATCGCGCGCGGCGACTATGGAAAGGACATCGCTGCGGAGTAGCGTTCTAGCTCCGCAGCCTTTCAAACCCTGGATCATAGGGACAGGGCGCAATCACCTCTGCGCCCACCATGTCGCCGCACAGATCAAGCTCCATCCGCGTGCCAAGGTCTGAAAGCGCCGGCCGGATAAAGGCATAGGCAAGGTTCATCCCAACCCGATACCCCCATTCGCCGGAGGTGACGGTGCCAACGACCTCTCCCCCAAGCATAAGCGAGGCACCTGGCGGGGCAGGTGCGTGATCCGCTGCGATCTTCAAGCTCACCAGCTTTGCCTTAGGCCCTGCGGCTTGCCGCTCTGACAGTGCCTCGCGCCCGATAAAGTCGCATTTATCCATTTTCACGAAACGGTCCAAGCCGGTCTCAAACGGGTCGAACTCGGTCAAGAGGTCCGCCTTCCAGTGTAGGAACCCCATCTCCATGCGCATCGATTCAATCGCCCGCGCGCCAAAAAGCTGTAAGCCATGCGCGTCCCCAGCTGTGCGCAATGCCAAGTAAGCCGCATAGAGCGAGGCGTTGGGCACGTGGATTTCATAGGCAAGCTCCCCTGAGAAGCTAACGCCCAACACGGTGGCCGGGGCGATCCCTACGAAGCATTCCCGCGCACTCAGCCAAGGGAAAGCCTCTTTCGACCAGTCGCCGCGCGCGCAGGCTGACAAGACGTCGCGCGCTTTCGGACCTGCTAAGACTAAAATAGTTTGATCGTTTGTAAGGCTCTTGATTTGGACGTCTTCAGTTGGGTCAAGATGCGCAGTGAGCCAGTCCATGTCGTGATATTCGGCTGCTGCGGCGGAACCGTACCAAACCCGTTCCGGCCCACGGTCGCTGGCAGGCAGGTTGGTTATCGTGGCCTCCCCTTTGATCATGCCGTGATGATTGAGCAGATATCCCAGTCCGACGCGCCCCTCCCGCTTGGTCACGATGCCGCAGAACATCCGGTCGAGAAACGCGTGCCGGTCGGTGCCTGTGATTTCGAACCGGTTGAAGCCATTGACCTCGGCCAGCCCGACATTGGTTTGGACGTTTTTCACCTCCGCCCCGACCACCTCAAAGGCCTCGTCAAAGTTGAAGCTCAGGCTCGGGTGAAAGTCAGGGGTGGGGCGGATATACTCAACCCGCTCCCATCCGTTCACCACTGTAAATTCAGCGCCTTCAGCTGCGAGAACAGGTGTCAGCGGCGTGGTCTTCGCGGGCCTGCCCGCCGGGCGATGCTCATGCGGGAAGTGGAAACGGAACTCGTTCTGGTAGTCTTCGATAGCCTTCAGCGACGTCAGCTCGACATTCGCATGCCCGGTGAACCGGCGCGGGTCGAGGCCCCAAGTGTCATATTGCGCCTCGCCATGCACGATTTGCTGCGCCAGCAGCCAGCCATGGCCACCGCCTTCGCCGACACCCGCGCGCAAACCAATAATGCAAAACGCGTTGCGCTTGCCGGGGATGGGTCCAACAAGCGGCGCGCCGTCTATCGTGTAGGTGATCGGGCCGTTAACCACGCGTTTAATGCCCACCTCCGCCAGCACTGGCATCCGCGCGAACGCGCCTTCCAGCACATCCATAACGCGTTCCAGATCGTCGGGGCACAGGTCGTTGGAGAAATCTGGGCTGATCCCGTCCATCCCCCAAGTCTTGCAGTCCTGCTCATAGAAGCCGATGAGCAGCCCGCCTTTCTCCTGCCGGGAATAATAGTCGCTGATGGGGCAACGCAAGAGCGGCATGCGGTGGCCGGCCGCCTCGATGGCTGGGATGTCTTCGGTGACGAAATACTGATGCTCCATCGAGGCCACTGGGTGATGGACCCCCATCATCGCGCCCACCTCGTTCACCCGGTAGCCGCAGGCATTGACCACGATATCGGCGTCGATATCGCCTTTATTCGTATGTAGGGTCCATGTGTCATCCTTGTGCTGCGTCAGCCCGGTCACGTCGGTTGAGCGGTACACTTCAGCCCCCGCCTTCCGGGCATGAAAAGCCAGCGCCTGGCACAGCTGCGCGGGGTCGATGTCGCCGTCTTCCCCGTCCCAAAGCCCGCCCACCAGGTTCTCGGTCGAAATTAACGGATGGCGACGCGCGCATTCTTCGGCGTCGATCACCTCGAATTCCACGCCCCTGCCGCGCGCCATGGAGGAGAAGTGTCTGTAACCCTGCATCTGCGCTTCAGTGTTGGCCAGCCGGATGCCGCCATCGCCGTGATGGTAGCCCACTGGGTAGTCCGGGTCGTCGCGCAGTTTTTTGTAAAGTGCGATGGAATGGGACTTCAGCCCGACCATGGTCTGGGTCATCCCAAAATTCGTGACCTGAGCGGCAGAGTGCCAGGTCGTGCCAGACGTCAGCTCATCCCGTTCGATCAGCACCACATCGCTCCAGCCTTCTTGAGTCAGGTGGTAGAGGGTCGAGCATCCGGCGATGCCTCCGCCGATTACGGCGACTTTGGTGCGGGATTTCATCGGGATCGGCTCCTTCTTTGCATTCGCGTGCAGATTGCCAAATATCAAAAGAGATGAAAAAGAGATTTATAAGATCATCAATGCCTAAAAATCAGAGGTTACTCATGACACTTTCCTTGCGGGCCATGCGTTATGTTCAAGCCGTGCTCAAGCGCGGGAGCATTTCGGCCGCAGCAGAAGAGATGAACGTTGCCGCCTCTGCTGTCGCGACCGCGCTCGGGCAAGCGGAAGCGGCATTCGGGGCGACGCTGGTGACCCGAACACGCGCCAAAGGTATCTCACCCACGCTGGCAGGGCGTGATGTGCAGCGTCGTATCGACGATTTGCTGGAACGCTATGACGCCATGATGCGTGAGATGTCAGACATGCAATCCGGGCTCTCGGGTCTTCTTACGATCGGGTATAATGCGCCGATCGCGCCCGCTTTTCTCCCCAAGATTGCTTCGCGGTTACGGGCAGCGCATACAGACATCACGCTTTCGCTTGTCGATGGCGATAACCGGTCTGTGCAAGATGGTCTGATTGCCGGGCAATATGATGCAATTCTCTTCGTTGAGGAGCTCCCGAACCCGCAGATCGAGACCACCCCGCTTATCTTCGCTCCGACTTATTGCCTGTGCTCGGCCAATCACCCTTTGGCACGGCAGAAATCCGTCACCGTAGATGAGATTTTGAGTGAACCACTGGTGTTGTTGGATCGACCCGCCGCGCGGGGCTACTACATGGATTTGCTCGAGGAGGGGGAGGCCGAGGTCAATATCGTGGCTACCACCAATTCCACCGAGATGGTCCGCTCCCTCGTAGCCAGCGGCACCGGACTGTCACTGCTGTCGATGCGACCGGGCGATAGGATACCTTATGCAGGCGATCAAATTTCTTGCCTGCCCATTGCTGGTAAACGGCACGGCGTCACCTTGTCACTTGGGTATGCTCCGGGGCCAAAAAGACAGGTGCTGCAACAGTTTATTGACGCATGCTCCTACTATTTCGATGGGTCTGAGAGCGCCGAGCTGATCGTGTCCTAGCGCTTGCGAGCCTTGCCGAATTTCGGCATTCAGATTGCAACGGTCCGCGTTGACCATCCCATAGCCAAAGTTTGGACCGCCCCATGGACCGCGTCGAGATCGTTCACCAGAATTTCTTAACCCGTGTTGCGTCTGGCGACCTGCCCAAAGGCAAGCCGGCTTGCGGAGCGCTTTCGAATGACGCGGCGCTGAGCCTGTTTCACTCGCAAGTGCTGAGCCGCCAGCTCGACCGGGTCAGCCGTGAGATGCAGAAGGCGGGCGAGGGGTTTTACACCATTGGCTCGTCCGGCCATGAAGGGATGGCCGCGGTCGCTCACGCGTTGCGGCCCACGGATATTGCGTTCCTGCATTACCGCGACGCGGCCTTCCAGATCGCGCGCGCGGCTCAGGTCGGGCATGACGAGATTGCGCGCGACATGCTGATGTCCTTTGCCTGCCGTGCGGCGGACCCGATCAGCGGCGGGCGTCATAAGGTGCTGGGATCGCTGCCCTTGATGATCCCACCACAGACATCGACCATTGCGAGCCATTTGCCCAAAGCCGTTGGGATGGCGTTCTCCATTGGTGCCGCACGCCGACGCAAGCCCGAACACCAACTGGTTCCGGATGATGCGATTTCGGTTTGTAGCTTCGGCGACGCCTCGCTCAACCACTCTACGGCTCAAGGGGCGATCAACACTGCCGGCTGGACGGCCGTGCAGTCGACGCCGCTGCCCTTGCTGATGATCTGCGAAGACAATGGCATCGGCATTTCGACCAAAACGCCGTTGGGGTGGGTCGAGGCCTCGATGCGGCACCGTCCGGGCCTGCGCTATTTCACGGCAGATGCGCTCGATATGTTTGAGACCTATCGCGTCACACAGGAGGCTGCAGATTTTGTGCGTCGTACACGGACGCCCGCTTTCCTACATCTGAAGATGGTGCGGCTCTACGGCCATGCGGGCGCCGATGTCGCGACATCCTACCTTCCCAAAGCGGAAGTCGAAGCAGAGGAGGCGCAGGACCCGTTGCTGCACAGTGTCAGGCTTTTGTCTGAAGCCGGTGCCTTGACGCACGAAGAAGCGATCAAACTCTATGATGAAACCCTTACCAGCCTCGAGGCCTTGCGCGACGAGGTGGCGAAACTGCCACCTCTTTCCTCCGCGGCCGAGGTCGCAGAAAGCTTGATCCCACCGAAACGGATCTGCCAGCAGAACAATGGTCCGACGTCGGAAGAACGCGCAGCGGCCTTTGGCGCAGATGCAAAACAGTTAAGCGAGCCACAACCCATGTCCCGCCTGATCAATTGGGCCCTGACGGACCTGATGCTCGAGCATGGCGAGATCACATTGATGGGCGAGGATGTCGGCCGCAAGGGCGGGGTCTACGGCGTCACCCAGAAGCTGCAATCGCGCTTTGGTCCCGACAGGGTAATAGATACGCTTTTGGATGAGCAATCGATCTTGGGTCTGGCCATTGGCATGGCGCATAACGGCTTCATTCCGATCCCCGAAATCCAGTTTCTCGCCTATCTTCACAATGCCGAAGACCAGCTGAGGGGGGAGGCCGCGACGCTGCCCTTTTTCTCCAAAGGTCAGTTCACCAACCCGATGGTGATCCGCATTGCTGGGCTCGGCTACCAAAAGGGGTTCGGAGGGCATTTCCACAATGACAATTCCATCGCCGTCTTGCGCGACATCCCCGGCGTGATCATCGCATGCCCGTCAAACGGTGAGGACGCGGCCAAGATGCTGCGTGAATGCTTCCGTCTCGCGCGGGAAGAGCAGCGTGTGGTTGTTTTCCTTGAGCCGATTGCACTCTACCCGATGCGTGACCTCGATGAGCCGGGTGATGGTGGTTGGATGCGTGCTTATCCCGCGCCATCGGAGTGGATCGCTCTGGGTGAGGTTGGGGTGCACGGGGAAGGGCGCGATCTGGCTATACTCACTTATGGAAACGGCGCTTACTTGTCGCAGCAGGCACAGGCAAAGCTTGCAGCCGAAGGCATCAAGGCCCGCATCATTGATCTGCGTTGGCTGGCCCCTTTGCCACTTGATGCGGTTCTTGAGCAGGTTTCTGATTGTGACCATGTGTTGATCGTCGATGAATGTCGCCGAACCGGCAGCCAGTCCGAAGGGCTTTTGGCGGGCTTGTTTGAAGCCGGTCGCACAGCGCTCAGCCGGATCACGGCTGAGGACTGTTTCATCGCAACAGGTCCGGCTTATGCGGCGCCTTTGCCTTCGGTTGATGCGATTGTGAAGCGCGCCCGCATTCTTTGTAAAAAGACCCCTTGACAGAAGAATTCAACAGGCGCTCTATCACCGTGCATTCGCGTGTTGGAGAGTATCGTGCGCCCGTCGCAGCTACGTCACGGCTTTAGCAATATTGGCTTTCAAGGGGCCGGCCGAGCCTTCCCTGGGTTTCCCGAAAAATCTGAATCTCACAGCTATAAAATTGCGTCGAGAGAGGCGCTCCGCCTCGATTTGAGCGCGGGCGATATCATCTCGGTTCATCCGTGCGATCCGTTGGCGCTTGTGCTGCTGGTCTTTGACAAAAAAGGCCGGGTGTCACCGGAGCTGCTCGACCTGAACCAGGGCGACCCGCTTGCGTTGGAAGCTTTTGATCACTCCGCGCTGGTTGGCTGGATCGGTGCGCATGGCGGAGACATCACGCAAGCCTTCGTCGCCTCACGCGTGGGCTCTGACGAGCTGTTGGTGCTGCGCGCGCGTGCGGCTGGAACGCTTTGGGCGGTTTTGCCACAAACTACTTCCGAGCTTGTAAGCGCCGCTGCGCAGAACCCAGTGACCCTGTCGCACAAACCGGCGGTCCTAAACGGCCCGCTTTTGCCGCCCCCTTTGGGTCATGTCCGGGACGAATTCACTGTGACTCGCGGCACTGGCCTCGCCTATGAGCTCGCGCCGGGTGAGGTCGTCCAGATCATCGATGTGGAGGGGCAGCAATGCTCCGACTTCATGGCCCTCCGCGCCAGCGCACTCGAACGCGGCGAAGAGCTGGAGATCGACACCACTGCAACCCGAACCATGGTGCGTGGCGCTTATCCGGGCCCAGGGCTTTTGAACAAGTTCTTTGACCGAACGCTCACGCCGATGATGCGGGTTATTCAGGATACGTGTGGGCAGCCCGCCACATTCGGCATGGCTTGTACGGCGCGCGGTTATGAGGATCGCGGCTTCCCCGGGCACGTGAACTGCTCGGACAATATCTCGAACGCGCTGGACCCGTTCGGCGTCAAACGCCGACCCGCTTGGCCCGCGATCAATTTTTTCTGGCGCAGCTGGGTCGATCCGCACACGCATCAGATGTTGAGCGAAGAAAGCCACTCGCGCCCCGGCGATTACGTGGCGCTAGAGGCGATGGAGCCGCTGGTTTGCGTCTCCACCGCATGCCCAGATGATATTGACCCGATCAACGGGTGGAACCCCACCGATGTGCATGTGCGCATTTACCGGCCGGGGGAGACGATACAGCGCGCCGTGGCGTGGCGAGAAAAGGAAGATGCCCCGATGTCGATCAGCCAGGAGAGCGCATTTCATCCTGCGACCTCGAAGCTCACCAACCATTTCGCGCCCGCGCGCGACCTTTGGGCGCCGGTGAGCTACCCGTCCACCGGCACTATTGGCGAATATTGGGCCTGCCGCGAAAAAGTGACACTGCAGGACATGTCTGCGCTGCGCAAATATGACGTAATCGGCCCGGACGCGAGCCGGCTTTTGCAGCGCGCCATGACAAGGGATATTTCCCGCCTCGCGGTTTGGCGCGGGACCTACACTCTGATATGCGACGAGACAGGGTCTGTGGTTGATGACGGTACGCTGTTCCGCTTAGCGCCTGATCTGTATCGCTGGTGTTGCGGGTCTGAAGAAAGTGGCCGTGTTTTCGAGCAGATCGCGCAGGAAGAGGGGTTGCAGGCGCGTGTCCATGCGCTCGATGGCGCCTTGCCCAATTTGGCGCTGCAGGGACCAAATTCGCGCGATGTGCTGCGTGATACCGTCTTCACCCAACCGACCAACCCTAGCCTTGAGCAATTGAAATGGTTTGGCGCGACCGTGGCCCGGCTGCGCGACCGCGATGGCATACCATTTATGCTGACCCGCTCGGGATACACGGGCGAGCTGGGATACGAGCTGTTCTGCGCCAAAGCCCACGCGGTCGAGCTGTGGGATGCGGTGATGGAGGCCGGGCAGGCGCATGGGATTACCCCTATGGGCAATGACGCGCTGGAGATCATCCGGATCGAGGCAGGGCTCGCCGCGCGCTCAGAATTTCCGGGCGGCGTGGACGCCTATGAGGCAGGGCTTGGCTTTGCGATTAGCCCCGGCAAAACTGATTTCATCGGTCAAGCAGCACTTGAGCGAAATGCCGCCGCGCCGCGACGCATGTTGCGCGGGCTCAAATTTACCGCAAGCGATCAACCAGCTCATGGGTCGCATGTCTATCTGGGCGAACGCCCGGTCGGCGAAGTGACGTCGGCCACGCGATCTCCCATGTTTGGCTGCACAATCGCGATGGCGCGCCTTGCCATAGAGGTTTGTGAAACGGGTACGACCTTGGAGGTCGGCATGATGGACGGCCATATGAAACGTGTGACCGCTACTGTTTGCGACATTCCTTTTTTCGACCCGAAACGCGAACGCGCCCGCGCCTGAACAGATCGGTCCACAAAAGTCTGCCTAGAGCGGGGCGGCATCGGCGGCTTTTGACCTGCTTTTCGCTTGATAAGACGAGGTATATCTCGGAATTTGCGGATTGCGAGTTCTTTTTTAGAATTATTCTAAAAAGTCCTTTTCATTTGCTGTTGGGCGCTTATGTTAACCCTAAGCAACTTACCGCAAAACGTTTCAGGAGAGTGTTATGACACAAACATCAGTCGCCCTTTCACCCGATGCCCAAAGCCAAATTGTCGAAGCGCTGAACCAGTCTGTAGCGGAAACCGCGGTCGCAACCATGCTTGCGCAAAATTTTCATTGGAACGTAACCGGCATGGCCTTTGGCCCTTTGCATGACCTGTTCCAAAAAATCTACGAAGACCATTTCGTGGCGCAAGATGATTTGGCGGAGCGGATCAAGGCTTTGGACGGGCATGCGGAAGGTATGCTGTCGGCCATGGTGGCGCGGTCCAAAGTCAAGGAACATGATGGCCACGCGCCCGCGGAAGAGATGATCCAGTCCATGATGGTCGCGCAGGAAACGCTGGCCGCCACGTTGAAAGGCTGCGGGGATATCGCGGCTGAGCATGGCGACACGCTGACCGAGGACCTGTGTATCGCGCGCGGGCAGGAGCATGAGAAATTCGCGTGGTTCCTGCGGTCGCATCTGCGCTGAACTTAGAGAACGTATGCACGAGAAGGCGCGGGCGACGGCTCGCGCCTTTTTATTTGCCCGGCTTCAGAAACACCGGCACCTTGACCTTCTTTTTCTTCAACTTCTTTAGATAGGCGGGCGCCCAATGCTTGTATTTGCCCATCTGCTCTTGCTGCGCGATCAACATTTCCAGAAAACCCAGACGATGCTCGTCTTTTTTGAGCTGCTTGAACAAGGACTTCTGCGCCTTGGTCATAGAGCAGCCCATGCAATGCCCTTCGCGTTTGAACTTGCACACGTCAATGCAGGGGCTCGGCGTCTTGCTCATCGATCCTGGTCTTGTTGGCTACTCCAACTCTAACATGGGGATGAGCGCGCGCGCATGAAAGGGGCAAAATGGCACATCCCATCCTGGCTTTGCCTCACGGCTGATTTGTCTCTAAGCTCTGGCGAGGTTGGGAGCAGTCACGACAATGAACGCCAGAAAAAACGGCAAAGATTTCAACATTGCCGCAGTCATTCAGTCTGGTCGTTTGCAATACGAGGCCGTTTTGCTCGCGGCCTCTTTGCGCCACACCAACCCCGAATTTGCGGGTCGCCTGATCTTCATGGAGCCGCAGAAAACCGCGCTTTGGGAGAAGAACCCCGCTGTCGGAAATGCCGAGCTGCGTGATCTGCTTGGCGCGCTTGGCGCCGAGATCGTGCCATTCGAGAATGAGGTTTTTGGCGCAACCTATCCCTATGGCAACAAGATCGAAGGGCTCAAAGCCCTGCCCGAGGGCGAGCCTTTCCTGTTTTTAGACACGGACACGTTGATCACCGGTGATCTGGCGCACGTGCCGTTCGATTTCGACCGCCCGACCGCATCAATGAAGCGCGAAGCGACCTGGCCGAAGATCGAGCTCTACGGTCCGGGGTACAATGAGATCTGGAAATCACTCTATGATCGCTTTGATTTGGATTTCGAAAGCTCGCTCGACTGCACCCATCCGGACGAATATTGGCAGCGCTATCTCTATTTCAACGCAGGCTTTTTTTATGGCAGTTGCCCTCGCGCCTTCGGGGAGCGGTTCATGCACTTTGCCAAAACAATTCGCGACGATCCGCCCGACACGCTGATTTGTCAGGAGCTTGACCCCTGGCTTGACCAGGTCGCGCTGCCTTTGGTGATCCATTCCTTTGGCGGCGGGCGTGTGCCGGAGGTCTCGGACCTGATGGACCACGCGGTCACCTGCCATTACCGCGTGTTACCACTTCTCTATGCGCGCGAAAGCGACGCTGTGGTCGAGCTGTTAGAGCAGGTTGCAGCCCCCAACAAGATCAAGAAAGTGCTGAAAACCTATGAGCCGATGAAGCGGATGATCTATCAGGGGAAAGGTCAAAAAGCGCGTGCGCTTTTTGATCGCAACGCATTGCCGCGCAAGGAGCAGGCGATCCGCAACACGCTCAAGCGCAACAACCTGTGGCTGAGGTGATCCAAATGTGCGCTACCGCGCGCAGTTGAGTCTGAAATTTGCGACGCAACGCTTAAGAGCGAGCAGCTTTCTCGGCAATGCCCGATTTGCCTTGGCGGCGTTCCAACTCGGACAGCACGTCCTCCAAAGCCACGCCAGAGGCCTCCAGCAAAACGAGCAGATGGTAAAGCACGTCTGCGGCTTCATAGGTCAGGTTGTCGCGATCGCCCTTGGCTGCGGCGATAATGGCCTCAATCGCTTCCTCGCCAAATTTCTCAGCGCATTTCTCAGGGCCTTTGGACAACAGCTTGGCCGTCCAGGAGCTGTCGGGGTCGGCGCTTTTGCGCGTCGCGATGGTTTGGGCGAGCTGCTCCAACGTGTTCATGCGCCGATCCTCATGTTCAAGCCAGCCGCCGCCATATGCGCCTTGGCCTCGGCAATCGTGTGGTCGCCGAAATGGAAGATGGACGCCGCCAGCACCGCGTCCGCGCCGCCCTTCGTCACACCTTCAACCAAGTGATCCAAGTTTCCGACTCCCCCTGATGCAATAACCGGCACGCGCACCGCGTCAGATATCGCACGCGTCAAAGGCAAGTTGTACCCGTCACGCGTGCCGTCCCGGTCCATCGAGGTGAGCAATATTTCGCCGGCGCCTTTTTCGACGATCATCTCGGCAAATTCCACGGCATCTATCCCTGTGGGTTTGCGCCCGCCTGCGGTGAACAACTCCCACTTTCCCGGCGACACAGTCTTGGCGTCCAGCGCTACCACGATGCATTGGGAGCCGAAACGGTCCGCGGCCTCCCGCACCACGTCCGGGTCGGCAACTGCCGCAGAATTGAAGCTGACCTTGTCCGCCCCTGCAAGAAGTAGCTTGCGCACATCCTCATGGGTGCGCACCCCGCCACCAACGGTCAAAGGGATATAGCAGGCCTCCGCCGTGCGGGTGACCACATCAAACATGGTGCCCCGGTTCTCATGTGTCGCGTTGATATCCAGAAAACAAAGCTCATCCGCACCCGCCGCGTCATAGGCCTTGGCGGCTTCCACCGGGTCGCCTGCGTCCCGCAAGCCCACAAAGTTAACGCCTTTAACAACGCGACCGTCTTTGACGTCTAAACAGGGAATGATGCGGGTCTTCAGCATGGCGAACTCTCCGATTGCGCATCGCCCCTAGCCTCAATCGCGCCTGTATGCCAGAGTCGTGATTTGTCATGCATCCTCCAAAATGCATTTTTTAAGAAATTCATTTCACTGGGAGACTTTCAATGAAAACCTATCTCGCATCGCTTTTTGTAGCCGTTGGCCTGACCGCGCCCGCCTCGGCTGAACTGATCACGGTCAAATCCGACAAATCCGTCCCGGAAGTTATGGATGCACTTGAGGCGGCAGTCACTGGCGCTGGTGCTACGGTTTTTGCGCGGATTGACCACCGCGCGGGCGCACAAAGCGCAGGGCTTGAAATGGACTTTGCTGAAACACTGATTTTCGGAAACCCTAAGCTTGGCACCCCGGCCATGAATGCCGATATCCGCGCGGCGCTGATGCTTCCGATGAAGGTGGCGGCCTATGCCGACCCCGATGGTGGCGTGTTTCTGACATATGAGGATCCGGCCGCGATGTTCGAAGGGCTCGATATCCCGGCGGATGCGAAATTCGTCCAGATGATGACAGGCGCACTAGGCAAGCTGACGGCGAAAGCGGCTGAGTAGGCGCAAGGCCGGAACGGCGATCCGCGTTGCCGACTATACTGATGGATAGTGACTAACGCCAAATTGCCATTTCTACTTCTTCCGGGCGCAACCGGAGGGCAGTTCAACGCGCTAAACACGGCGCAGTTGAACCGTAACCTTCGGAAAAAGTTTCGCCCAAATGACCCATCAAGACGCCCTGACATACGCCGACCGTAACGCCATCGAGTTTGCACCTGGCGCGACGCAAAATGATCAAGACGTTATGTGGCCGCCCAGCTGGTATCTGCTGCCTCTGGTCGTGCTTGGGTTTTGCGCCTGGTGGTGCATTCTGAGCGCGTTGTTTTTCTAGGCCTTCAGCAGCTCCAGCGCCTCTTTCAGATCAATTGCCCCGTCATAGAGCGCGCGCCCGGAAATGGCCCCGTCCAAAGCAGCACCACTTGCCTTTAGCGCCCGAAGATCATCGAGGGAGGAGACCCCGCCAGACGCAATCACGGGGATCGAGACCGCATTCGCCAAAGCCGCCGTCGCCTCGACATTTGGCCCTTGCATAGCGCCGTCGCGGTTGATGTCGGTGTAGATCAGAGCAGCGACGCCCGCGTCTTCAAATTGACGGGCGAGGGCGGTGACCTCCATATCCGTCTCTTCCGCCCAACCCCGGGTGGCAACCATCCCGTTTCGCGCATCAAGCCCGATGGCGACATGACCCGGGAAGGCTTTCGCGGCTTCGCGCACAAGATCAGGGTTTTCCACCGCTACAGTTCCAAGGATCACGCGTTGCAGGCCTTTTTCCAGCCAGCCTTCGATGGTCGCCATATCACGGATACCGCCGCCGAGCTGCGCCGGGACAGCGACCTCTTTCAAGATCGCCTCGACCGCATTGCCATTCACGGGCGCCCCCGCAAATGCGCCGTTCAAATCGACCAAATGCAGCCATTCGCACCCTGCATCCGCAAAGGCTTTCGCTTGTGCTGCCGGGTTGTCGTTGAACACCGTAGCCTGATCCATCTCGCCCTTGTAAAGGCGCACGCAATTGCCGTCTTTGAGGTCGATAGCAGGGTAGAGTATCATCGGCGTGGCCTTTCTTGATAGAAAATTCACGCCCCTATCCCATAGTGACGCCACGTTTGCAAAGCCCATCCGACCCAACGTAAGGCTTGATTGAACACGGGCGGCGGCGGCAAGGTTTACTTGGGAGATCAAGGGAGGATCACATGAAAACACTGACACTGAGCGCGGCCCTGATTTTTGGGCTTGCAAGCACAGCTTTCGCAGCGGACCCGTTGGAAGGCATGTGGCGCACCGCGAAAGATGACAACGGCAATTCCGGCCTGATCCAGGTCGCGCCCTGCGGGGACAAGCTCTGCGGTGTGCTGGTTCAGTCCTACAATTCCGCTGGCCAGAAAATCAAATCTGATCATCAGGGGCGCAACATCATCTCCGCCACCGTGGCGCAGGGCGGCGGAAAATACCGCGGCAAGGTTTATTCGCCCGATCGCGATAAGACCTATAACTCGCGTCTGGTGATGTCGGGCAAGACCCTCAAAGTCTCTGGCTGCGTGCTGGGCATTTGCCGCGATGGCGGCACTTGGACCAAGGTGAAGTAGTCAGGGCGACCACTGAAAAAAGTTGGAGATCAGCCTCAGCCCGGTGCTTTGGCTTTTCTCCGGATGGAACTGCGTGCCGATCATGGTGTCGCGGGCCACAATCGCGGTGACCTCGCCGCCATAATCCACATGGGCAAGCCGCTCCCCCGGGTTGGCGACGTCAAATTGGTAGCTATGGACGAAATAAGCATGGTTGCCGGTTTCGACCCCGTCCAGAACTGGGTGTTTCGCGCTCAGTATCAGGTCATTCCAGCCCATATGCGGCACTTTCAGGGACGCATCAGATGGCTCGATTTTAACCACCTCACCACCAATCCAATCAAAGCCGGGCGTGTCGGTATATTCACGTCCCACACTGGCCATCATCTGCATGCCGACGCAAATCCCCATGAACGGGCGCGCCTTGGCAATCGCGGCCTCAACAATCGCTTCATACAGCCCGGCGCGGTCTTGCATCAGCGCGTTGCGGCAAGCGGGATAGGCGCCATCGCCCGGAAGAACAATCCGGTCGGCACGGGCCACGTCTTCGGGCTTTGAGGTGACAATCACTTCACCCGCATCCACTTCCAACGCCATGCGTTGAAACGCTTTTTCCGCCGAATGCAGGTTGCCGCTGTCGTAATCGACAAGGACCGTGAGCATCAAAGCGCGCCTTTGGTCGACGGGATTGCGTCGGATTTCCTTGGGTCGGTCTCTATGGCTGCGCGCAGGGCACGGGCCACAGCCTTAAAGGCGGCCTCCACAATGTGGTGGCTGTTGAACCCGTGAAGCTGGTCAATATGCAGCGTGATCCCGCCATGGGTCGCGAAGGCCTGAAAGAACTCCCGCACAAGCTCGGTGTCAAAGGTTCCAATCTTCGGCGCCGGTATTTCAAGATTGCAAATCAGGAAAGGCCGGCCCGACAGATCGAGCGCGCAGCGCACCTGCGCGTCATCCATCGGAAGGTGACACTCCCCGTAGCGGCGGATGCCACGTTTATCGCCCAGAGCCGTGCTCAAAGCCTGGCCAAGCGCGATACCTGTATCTTCAACCGTGTGGTGGTCGTCAATGTGCAGATCGCCTTTTGCCCGAACCGTCATGTCGATCAATGCGTGGCGCGCCAACTGATCCAGCATATGGTCGAAAAACCCGACGCCGGTCTGGTTGTCATACTGGCCCGTTCCGTCGAGATTGATCTCAACAGAGATATCTGTCTCCGCCGTCTTGCGGGTGATCGTGGCGCTGCGCATCAGGCTCTCCTTGCCATTGTCGAGGCCTTATAGGTGGGCAGGGTTCCATCGCCAAGAGGGGGCGAGGCACAGATCACCATGAGTGTCACGGATTTGCACTTGCTCGAAGGCCGCAAGTAAGCCCACAAACTTGTCGTCGCGTCCAAACATTGGATGGATCGCATAGGCTCGACCCTTCTGGGATGACACGAGTGTAGATTGGCGTTATCCAGATTTGACCCGGTATGCGCTGGCGACACCCATTTCGACGAGCTCTCATGTCCTCCATTGCTGTTTTTTCCTGTTATTTCGGCGATCCGGAGCCGTTCAACAACGACACGATGGGGCGCGGCGAGGGGTATGACCGTATCCTGTTCACTGATCGAGAGGACCTTGTTCCGCCGGGCGTCGAGAGGCGCCTTTGCAGATCGGCGGCGCTCGGACCCGCACATGAATCAAGACGCGCCAAGCTGATGCCGAACGTTGCGCTTCCTGAATATGATTGGGCAATTTACGTCGATATCCGAGCGTCGCTGTTACGGCACCCCAATGAAATCATCGCCGATATTGGCGCGTCGCCCGCGCCGGGCCGTTACGTCTACGCGCATCCTGAGCGAAGCTCGGTCTTTAAGGAGCTCGATACGTGTTTCTTGATCGGCCATCTTGACGAGGTGCAGTGGCGCACGCTCGACGAGCTCTATATTCGAAGCGCGTTACCAAAGGACCTGGCATTGACGCATAACGCGGTGATGATCTGCAAGGCGGGTGATACCAGCACAGACCGAACGTCGGAAATGTGGTTCGAGATGTTTCATCGCTACTGCAAGCGCGATCAGCTTACCATGCAGCTGGCCGAACACCTGTCGGGTGCAAAGGCAAACCGTATGCACGGAAAGCTGACCGACATCGCCAAATGGCCGGTATTCATGCCCCAGGACAGAGATAAATCGGTCATCCCGCCTGATTTGTTTAAACCCAAGGCGAAGTTGAGCTTGGCCCGCCAGAAATTCAAACGCCTTCAAAAGCAAAAAATGACGCTGATTGAAAAACGGCAATCCATGCGATGACGATGGTTGCATCGGCACCTTTGAGACGACATAGAGCGAGCGGAAGCCGATAAAAAGGCTGAGACAATGTGTGGACTACTTGCCGTCTATGTTTCACCCAATGCGCCGCCGTTGTCGCGCAAAGCCATAGATGCGGCGCGCGATCTAATGGCGCAACGTGGTCCCGATGCCGCCGCAACCCTTGAAATCCCAGCTCAAAACGGCGCGACGCATCTGATGGCGCACCGTAAGCTCTCTATTCAAGACCTCAGCTCGCGGGCAGAGCAGCCCATGACCTCTGCCTCGGGCAGATGCACCATCGTCTATAACGGCGAAGTGTATAATACGGCTGCTCTTCGGCGGGACTTGGGGGAGCACGGGGTCGTTTGCCGCACAAGCTCGGATACTGAGCTGATCCTCGAGGGCTATGAGCTCTTTGGCGCGAAGATCGTCGAAAAGCTCAACGGCATGTTTGCATTCAGTATCTGGGACCGAAAAGACCAATCCGCCTTCTTCGCGCGTGATCGTGTCGGGATTAAACCGCTCTACATTGCCAAGACGGAAACAGGCATCGCCTGTGCGTCAGATCTCCGCCCGCTCAGAGCTTTGGGGTACGGCAAGGACATGGATCAGGAGGCCCAGGCCCTATATCTGATGTTAGGCTACGTTCCGACCCCACGCACAATTTGGCGCAGGATTGAAAAGCTTCCCGCCGGGACAATGTTGCATTGGTCAGCAGACGGAACGGTACGCCGCGAGACTTACTGGTCCGCGCCCGAAGATACCGATTATGAGGAGGGCGGCGAAGACTTGTCTCAGCTTATCGATGGGGTCGTCGAAGAACAGCTGCGCTCAGACGTCCCATTGGGGCTGTTCCTTTCGGGCGGGTTGGCCTCAAGCGTGATCGCAGCCTCAATTGCCGCGCTCGGACCCGCTGTGTCCAAAAATGTCAGTGCGTTGACCGTTGCCTATTCGGGCAATTCGCCCAATGATGAGGCGCCTGTTGCGCGCCGAACTGCTGATCACTTGGGATCAGAGATCACGGTCCTCCCGCTCAACACGGTTTCTGGAAGCAGCTATCGCCGTGCTACTGAGACTTTGGACGAGCCTTTGGCCTATAATGCAGTCGTCAGTCAGGCCGCGATCTCTGAACTCGCCGCGCAAGCCGGTATCACGGTCGTCCTTTCTGGCGACGGAGGCGATGAAGTCTTTGGCGGGTATCGCTGGTAAGCAGAGCCCGATCAGGGCGCGCGGCTCGGGGTTCAACAGGGCTCAAAGCCAAGAACTCTCAAAGACTTCACTCCGAAACGGATCAGTGAAAACCGGGACAAGTCGAGAGGTAGCGCTTATCGCAACAGCTCACAGCTTGCACGCCATACACAGCGCATGTGCCCCGCGTTTCGGCCTGATCATATTGCACAACTGCTGCCCTCTCTTTCGGAAAATAAATGCGTATAGCTGTTGCGCACGGCGCTCTCTGATTACGTCGCGCCAAACCTCCCGGCAAAAAGGCAGTTACAACGCCTCGACCTCTATACATTTTGTCAGGACGTCGTTCTAACGAAGGTCGATCGCGCGGGTATGGCGTTCAGTATCGAGGCGCGGCCGCCTCTTTTGGATCACCGCATTGTCGAATGGGGACTTTCGCGGCCGGTTTGCGACAAGTTCGATGCGGCGCCCAAGGAGCCGCTCAGACAAATTGTGAAAGATCGAGGACTTGGGTTTTTGCTAGACGAACCAAAACGTGGTTTCAGCCTTAAGACGGCGGAGGGTCCTGATGCCGCAGGCGTACTTTCGGCGATTGCGCGGCAATTTGAAAAGCTTGGGCTAGACTCGAATTGGAAAAAGGTGACCAAACGAGCTGAAGAGCGGCAAATCGAGTTGGACACGCTTCATTTCCTCTCCCTATGGCATCAAGCACAAGAGCATTAGCCATGGCCCATATTCTTTCTGATTTTGATGATTTAACCGTCGTTTCTTCGCGCGCGCCTGACCCGGATGCATTCACCCTGTGCACGATCGGGCGAAATGAGATGTATTTTTTGCCCGCTTTTCTTGAGCATTACCGCAAGCTTGGCATCGAACAATTCGCTGTGCTCAATGACTGCTCTGATGATGGCACGCGCGACTACCTTTTGGCGCAGCCGGATGTCGTCTTGTTCGAAAGCAATTATGCGTATGGGGACACGGTAAATTTGCCGTCCGGGATGTCGGAGCAGGTCTCAAATGGGCGGATCCTTTATGTCTGGCGGGCACTGCTATTTGACAGGTTCGCCAGGTCGGGATGGGCAGTCCAATTGGATATGGACGAGTTCGTGCATTTGCCGCCGAACACGCGGTTTCAGGACGTTGCGCGCACGCTGGAGAAAGAGAATGCGAGCGCAGCTTTGGGCCTCATGGTTGATGTCTATCCAAGCGATATCGGGGCGCTTGCGCGTCAGGCGAGTGACACGGAAATAGACTTGGGCTCTGATTGGTATTTCGATGGTGGGCCGCATCTGAAACTGCGCGAGAACCGCGCTGCAAGAGTTCTGCACGCAGGCGCGCGCGCGTTTGTACCATACTTACGGGACTGACCGTCTCTATGAAGAATTAGGTCTTCCGGCAGTGGAGTATAAAAACTGGTTCAGCAAAATGCGGCGAACGCAGTTTGGGACAAAGGTCCCTTTCTACAACATGATGCAGACGCCCATTTTGGCGAAATGGGACGAAGACGCCTTGTTTACCAACTCGCACGAGATCAACAGACCTGTTTCTGCGTCTCTTCTCATCCCGTTTCAGCACTTTCGCTTTTCGGGTGCGCTCGATGCCAAGATTGACATGGCGTTGAAGGAAAACTCTTGTAGCGCGGGTTCGCGAGATCACCGTCTGCTCACAGACCTACTTTCTCGTATGAAAGAAAGGGACGCGTCTTTCCTATATAGCAGCTCCAAGCCTATGTCAGGATATGCAGGGTTTGCGAAGGCGGGTGTTGCATTTGGTCTTTGAGGCTGTGAGCACTTCCTGCAGAGCTAGAATTCAGCTACTTTATAGCAATGTGTCGGTGGTGTCGCGAATTTGGTGGAAATTTGAAGTTGGCGTAATCTCCGGGTGAACA
>JAPORH010000184.1 GCA_026710325.1 Litoreibacter sp.
CTTCTATGAAGGCACCCTCAGGGGAGTACCGCGCCACGCGCGACGCGCCCCATTGGGCGTTTAGCATCGTGCCGTCGGCAGCGATGATTGCGCCGTCGGGTCCGAAACTTTCACCTGAAAAATCCAAGAAGAGCGTTGGGGCGGCGGCAGGCCAGCCATTCTCATCCAAAGGCGTGCGGAACAGCTTCCCGGGGGCCGAATCCGCCCAGTAGACGCAGCTTCGGTCCGGCGCAAAGCATATCGCATTGGTGATGGTCAAAGGCGCAAAGAGCCGCCGCAGTTCGCCACGGTAAAAGCGGTAGATCGCGCCAAGGTTCGGCTCCGCGGCCTTGCCCATGGTCCCGATCCAGAACCCACCCCAAGGGTCCGCGCGCCCGTCATTGCTGCGGGTTTTCGGATCGTCGGCTTCAAGACCGCAAATATGTTGGCTGGAGCCCGTCTCAGGCTCAAAAGTAAACAGCTCGCGCTCGCTTGCGATCAGCAGCGTGTCGCGGTCGACCCAGCCGGCGGCGGAGACATGGTCCTCAAAGCTCCAGCTCTCCCCGCTGTTGCAAAGCAGCCGTTTGCCCAGAATGTCGAACCAGAAAAGCTGTTCGCGTTCGGGATGCCAGATTGGCCCCTCGCCCAGTTCGCAGGCCCGCGCGTCATTAACGCGGGCGCTCATGAAAAGGCGGCGTCATAGGCGGCTACCATCTCCTTGGCGATGGCGGAGATCTCGTCCGCCGATCGGCCCGGTTTGTAGAGGGCGGAACCGATACCGAACCCGTCTGCGCCCGCCGCTTTCCATTCCGCAAATCCGTCAGGACCGACACCGCCGACCATGTAGACTTGTGTCTCAGGCGGCAGCACCGCGCGGATCGCTTTCAGCCCGTCGATCCCCATGGCGAAGCCAGGGAAGACCTTCAGCCCGCTCGCGCCCGCTTTCAACGCCGCAAAGCATTCCGTGGGTGTCAGCACTCCCGGCCAGCTTTCAAGCCCTGCGGCTTTGGTCGCGGCGATCACCTCAGGGTCGGCATTGGGCGACACGATTAGTTTGCCGCCAACGCCTGCCACGGCAGCCACATCCTGCGTGCTGAGCACAGTCCCCGCGCCGATCAGGGCGCGCTCACCGAAGCTGTTCACCATCGCGCCAATGCTGTCGAGAGGTTGGGGCGAGTTCAGCGGCACCTCGATCTTGTCAAACCCCGCTTCGACCAAAGCCCCGCAAATCGGAACGGCTTCATCGGGGGTGATCCCGCGCAAAATGGCGATAAGATTTCTGCTCATGGCGCGAGCTCCTTGTAAGCGGCGGCGAGGCCTTTGAGGGTCATATCATCGCCCGTGTGGACTGCGGCGTCCAACCCTTGCGCAGATAGTGCCTTGGCATAGAGGTCGTTCAGGCGCGGATGACCCACCAGCGCGATATTCTGGCCCAACCAATAGGGTTTTGCTGCGGCAAGTTCCGCACCGACCAGCAGACCCGATAGCTTGGCGCGGGAGGTTGCGTTCTCGGTCCCTTCCAGCAAGTGGGAGGCACGGATTTGAAACAGCTGTGCGGCCAGCGTTTCGGGGCGCGACAGGGTGGCCGAGACGGTCTCGATAAAGGCGCTTTCGTCAATGCCCTCTGCCTCGGCCGAGTGGCGGAGCACCGAGTGTTTCGACAGGATCGCAAACAGCTCCCCCGTCATAACGGTTTGAAAGGAAACGATTTCCTTCGCCGAAATATGCACCCATTTGGTGTGTGTGCCGGGCATGCAGAGCACACCGTCGAAATCTGGGTTATCCGCAAGGAAGCCCGCGATCTGCGTTTCTTCTCCGCGCATGACATTGGGGCTGTCAGTCTGTTTGAGCCCCGGTAGAATATGCATCGAGATGCGCGCGTCGGTCGTTGCGACCGGGCTGAGATCGCCCAAAGGCGTGGTTGGGACACTGCGGTAAGGCGCCTCCGCCCAGCCTTGGCGGGAGCCGACCATACCGCAGGCGATGATCGGGGTTTTTGCGGTTCCCAGCCACGGCTCAATGACGCGGATCAGCGTCGGTTCGAACTCATGTTGCGCGAGGCCAGACATGCCCTTGTCGCATTCCAACTTGTCTTTGACGGTGCCACATTCAGACATCGCCCAAGCCCGCAGGTTTGACGTGCCCCAGTCGACGGCGATCCAGTCGGCATATGATGTTTCGGCTGACATCAACCGGTGACGACCACGCCGCCGTCAATGACCAGCGCCTGACCGGTCATCATTTTGGAGGTCTTGGAGGCCAGAAACAGTACGCCGTTGATTATGTCATCGGGGTCCAGCGTGTCCTTGAGGCATTGCCGGTCGAGATGTGCGGCAAGACCTTCTTCGGTCACCCACATATCCTTTTGTTTTTGCGTCAGCACCCAGCCGGGCGCCAATGCGTTGACACGGATTTTGTCGGGGCCGAACTCACGCGCGAGCGAGCGGGTCATACCGTTGATGCCGGAATTGGCGGCGGTGTAGAGCGGGTAGCCCGCATTGCCCATCATGTAGCTGATGGAGGAGAAATTGATGATCGAACCGAACCCGGCCTCTTTCATCTGCGGGACCACCGCCTGGCAGGCGAAGAAGTAAGCTTTCAGGTTGATCGCCATCATCCAGTCGAAAAACTCGCTGTCGACCTCTTCGGTACTGTGGCGTTTGTCGTTCGCGGCGTTGTTCACAAGGCAGGTAATGGGCCCGTGCGCCTCGGACGACGTATTTATCGCTGCGGTCAGAACGTCGGTGTCGGTGATGTCGCCTTGGATGAAGAGCGGTTTGACACCGTGCTTCTTCTCCATCTCCGCCACGAAATCCGTGGCATCAGACCGGCCGATAAAGGCCACCTTCGCGCCTTGCGCCAGGAAGCCATCCGTGAGGGACGCGCCGATGCCGGAGCCGCCGCCGGTGATGAAGACGGACGCCCCTTTCAGGTCGTGAAATGTCGCAATCTCGGTCATGTCGAACCTTTCATTTGGCGTGCTCGGCCTATCATAATTTCTCGCCCTCAACGACCCACATGGTTTCTGGGAAGGACCAGGGCAGGGTGATGCCGTTGGTCATCAGCCAAGTGCCGGAGACCTCGATGGGTTTTTCCTTCAGGATCGGGTTGCCGCGCGACAAAGTTGGCGGCGCGATATTGTTACGGTTCACCAGATTGACGCGGTAGCGCGCGTCCGGGTCGAGCCGGGTCAGGCGCAACGGGCGCGGTGCGATCTGGGTGGAGGTTTCCGCCTTACCGGCAAAGATCACGAAGCGGGAGCCGTCGCGCGCGGCTTGCTGCTCTGCGATCACCGCCGGGTCGGCGCTGTCGAGGCGCAGGATATCGGCGCCGGTCATCCAGTCGCGATTGTATTTCCACCAGCTGGTAACTTCGCGCAGGACGGCTTCTTCGCGTTCATCCAGCTCGCGCGGGTCCATCTCGAACCCCATATGGCGCTGCGCCGCAACCCAGGCGCGGAAGGAAATGTCGAGCACTCGGCCCGAGGTGTGGCAGTGGCGCGGCCCAACATGGGAGCCGGTAACCGAGAGCGGCAGGAACAGCGCTGCGTTGTGCTGCATCTTCAGCCGCTCAAGCGCATCGTTGCTGTCGCTGAGCCAGACCCGCTGAGTGCGTTTGAGGATGCCAAAATCGATCCGCCCGCCACCGCTCGCGCAGCTTTCGATTTCGACCCCGGGGAAATCCGCGCGCAGCCGGTCCAAAAGCGCATAAGAGCCGCGCGTCTGGTTGGCATCAGGTTGCGGCAGGACCCGGTTATGGTCCCATTTGATATAGTCGATCGGGTATTCCGACAGGATCGCGGCTATACGGTCATAGACGAAGTCGCGCACCTCTGGCAGCGCCATATTCAACGCTTTTTGCTGGCGGCCCAGCACTTGATCCTCGGACCCCAAAGCCCAATGCGGATTGGCGCGGTGCAGGTCGCTATCCTCGTTGATCATCTCCGGCTCGAACCAGATGCCGAAGCTCATCCCCTCGCCGTGGACATGGTCGATCAGCGGGCCGAGCCCGTCAGGGTATTTGCGCGGGTCCACCTGCCAGTCAGAGAGGGACGTAGTGTCGTCGTCGCGTTGCCCGAACCAGCCGTCATCCAGCACAAATCGCTCCGCGCCCAGCTTGGCCGCGCGCGTTGCGATGTCTTGCAGGATGTCGAGCTTGTGGTCGAAATACACGGCCTCCCAGCAATTGTAATGCACGGGCCGCGGCCGGTCATTGGCGGGCGTCACGATCCGGTCGCGCAGGTGACGTTGGAAGGCCACGCCGCCGCCGTTCAATCCGTCGTCAGAATAGGTCAGATAAAGGGTCGCTGTTTCGAAATGCGTCGCCGCATTTACTTCCATCCGCGCGGCATGGCCGAACTGGATTTGGCGGCGGCCGTCTGGCAGCTCCTCGGCGATCATCTTGTGTCCGCCGGACCAGCCGTAATGGAAACCGTAGGCCTCCCCGCGCGCGTTGGTGGCGCCGCGGCACGGCACGATCAGGCCGGGGAAATGCTCATGCCCGGTGCGGCCCGTGCGGTTTTCGCGGTAGCGCATGCCGGGGGACCAGGCGGTGCGGTTGAGCTGGAACTCCCCCGTCCAACGTCCCGCCACGTCGATCATTTCATCGCTGAGTTGTGGCCCGGGGATGACCGGGGCGGCGAGCCAGTGCAAATGCACCGGGTCCTCCGCATCCAGCATCGCCTGCGCTGTGATGACCCGCGTATCCGGGTCGGTCGCGAAGATCGCGGTGTAGCGCAACCCCGAATCCGCATCCTTGTAGTGCAGTGTCAGGCTTTCATCCGTCTTCTCCGCACCGTCGAAGCAAAACTTCGGCAGAAGCGGCGTGCCGTTTTGCGAGCGCACAATCAGCCCGGGTTGGCCGGGAAAGGTGCGCGACGCTTCTGGAAGCACCGACAGGTCCGGATTTTCGTCCAGCATCCCGCCCGTCACGTCCAAAGCGTTGGCGTGGTAGAGGGTCGCGAGGTCTTCATCCTCCGGCAAAGGCGGGCCCCAATAGACCACCTCCGGCAAACGCGTTCGCCGGGCGGCGAGCACGAAAGTTTGCCGCTTGTCATCCAGGCGCCAGGCCTGGAACGTGTCGTCGATCATTACTTCACGGCTCCGAGGGTCAGGCCTGCGATGAAGTGCTTCTGCATCAGGAAGAACATCGCAACTGGTGGAAGTGCGGCGACGATCGAGCCCGCGCTCATCAGGTGATACGCCGCCCGGAATTGGGAGTTGAAGCTCGTAATCCCCGCCGTCACAGGCTGCGCGTCTGGTCCTTGGGTCAGCACAATGGCCCAGAAGTAGTCGTTCCAGATGAAGGTGAAGATCAGCACGGCGAGCGCGGCCAAAGCAGGTTTCATCAGCGGCATCACGACGAAGACAAAGATGCGCCATTCGGCAACACCTTCAACACGCGCGGCCTCGATCAACGGGAAGGGCAGGGCGCGGATGAAGTTGCGCATGAAGAGCGTGCAGAACCCGGTCTGGAAGGCCACGTGGAACAGAATGAGCCCCAGCTTAGTGTCATAGAGGTTCATCGACACGGTCAGGTCGCGTACCGGCACCATCAGGATCTGGAAGGGCACGAAGTTGCCCGCGATGAACATGAAGAAGATCAGCAGGTTGCCTTTGAACTTGTACACGCCAAGCGCAAATCCAGTCATCGCGGACAGCGCGACGGCACCGATCACAGTCGGCACTGTGATCAGGAAGGAGTTCATCAAATAGCGCGGCATATCGGAATCGAAGAAGACCCGGCCGTAATTGTTGAAAAACTCAAAAGACGAAGGCAGCCCCCAGAAATTGCCTTCCGCAAAATCCCCTGCCGGTTTGATCGAGAAGATCGCGACCGCAATCAGTGGCAGAAGCCAAATGATCAAGGTGGCAGGCAGCAGCGCCTGATAGGTGAGCTGCCAGCTGCGGGATGTTTTTTCGATAGGTGTCGGAAACATCAGCGTGCCCCCTTCTCGTCGCGGTACATGGAGTAGAGGAAGTAGGTGATGAAGAAGAGCATGATGAAGAACAGCACCACGGCGATGGCGGCGCCATAGCCCATGCGGAAGCCGAACTCTGACAGCGATTCCTCGAACATGTAAAAACTCAGCACGCGTGTCGATCCGAACGGCCCGCCATTGGTCATCACCGCGATGAAGTCGAAGCTGCGGAGCGCGCCGATAATCGTCACCACGAAGGCAATGAATGTGGCAGGCTTCAGCTGCGGCAAGATCACGTACCAAAGCATTTTCCAGCCTTTAGCCCCGTCTAGCCGTGCGGCCTCAACCTGCTCCGGGTCGACGGCGTTCAGACCCGTCAGATACAGGATCATGCAATAGGCCGTTTGCGGCCAGAGCCCTGCGGCGATGATGCCGTAAGTAGCAGTGTTCGGGTTGCCCAAAACGCCGCCTTTGATGTCGATGCCGAAAGTGCCCACGATGATGTCGAACAGCCCGTCATTGGGCAGGTAGAACCAGGAGAAAACGAGGCCGACGACAACCTGAGAGATCACAAAGGGAAAGAAGAACAGCGACTTGTAAAGCCTGATGCCGCGCACCGTCTGGTTCAGCAGCAGCGCGATGAACAGCCCGCCCGGGATCGCCAGCAGATAGAGGAACAGCCATTTGATGTTGTTCCAGAAGGAGACCTCGAACTTGCGGTCGCCCCCCAAAAGCCGCTCGTAGTGAGCTGTACCGACCCAGACCTTTTCGCCAAGCCCGTCCCATTCGTAGAAAGAAATCCAAAAGGACTGGAAAATAGGGATGATCACGTAGAGCGCGAAAAACGCTATGCCCGGCAACAAGAAAAGCCAGGGCGTCACCGCAATCTCATTGCGTTTGTACCAGCTACGGGTTTCTGCGGTTGGACTGGCGATATCTGCCATCGGGTGTTCCCTTCGTGATGGGGGTCAACACATGCGCAAAGCCGTCAAAGGAAGCCGGATTTGCGGATATGTTGCGTCAAAGGGTGTGGGTGAGGCGGCCCCTGTGTCAGGGCCACCTCTCAAAGGTCGAAGCCTTACTTGTAGATACGCTGACGCGCGTCTTCGAGGCGGGCCAGGATGTCGTCCAGATTGTCTGGGAACACCATGAACTCCTGCAGGCCTTCCATGCCAGCCGACGCCATTTCGGCGGGGAAGTCACGGTCGAAGAACTGCATGATGCCGCCGGATGCGTTGTTGGACAGCATGTCGAAGCCCTCGTTGACGAACTTGTCGTCGGAGACGGAGGCGTTCGCGTTCACCGGCAGCTGACCCAGAGCGTCGCCGGAGTTGATCGCGGTCTGAACGTCAGCCGAGGTGACGAAGCGCAGGAATTCTTTCGCGGCTTTCACGTTCTGCGCGCCGGAGGCGATGTGGAACGTGTCAGTCGGCGCATCTTCTGCTGGTGCCACACCCTCGGTGATGGTTGGGAACTGGTAGAAGTCCAGCTGATCATCGGTCAGGCCTGCATCGCGCAGCGGTGCCACGGCGAAGTTGCCCTTCAGGATTGCAGCGGCGTCGCCTTCAACCAGTGCCGGCAGTGATTCCTGCCAGCTCATCGACTGGTGGTCCTCAACAAAGGCGCCCATGTCGATCAGCTCACGCCAGTTCGCGAAGGTTTGCTTCACGCGGTCGTCGGTCCACTCAACTTCGCCATTGGCGAGCTGAATGTGGAAGTCGTAGCCATGCGTACGGGAGTTGATGTAGTCAAACCAACCGCCAGCAGTCCAAAGGAACTTGGTGCCGATCGTGTAGCACTTGCGGCCCGAATCTATGATGGCTTGGCAGTTTGCCTTCTCTTCTTCCCACGTGGTTGGCTCGCTCAGACCCAGCTCGTCGAAGATGTCTTTGCGGTAGTAGATGCCCCACTGGTAGTAGGTGTAAGGCACGCCCCACTGCTTGCCGTCCAGTGTCATTGCGCCTTTTGTGGAGGCCAGAGCGTCGAAGTGTTCTTCGGCCCAAAGGTCAGACACGTCCATGAACAGGCCAGCATCGACATAAGGCGTCATGCGGGTCGCTGCATACCAGTTCACCACGTCCGGTGGGTTGGCGCTCAGCGCGTTACGGATTTGGGTTTTCCAGCCGTCACGGTCAACGATATCGAGCTCGATGTTCAGATCTGGGTGCATCGCGCCAAAATCCGCAACAAGGCCTTCCATCACAGCACGTGGCGCCGGGTTGGACATGTCGGAGATGATCCGCAGGTCGCCGGACAACGCATGGCCATCAGCATTTGCGCCTGTCGCAGCAACAGCCAAAGCAAGCGCCGCAGTGGACGCCTTCAAAAAGTTATGCATGTGTTCCTCCCTAGGAAGTTTCAAATAGTGAAACTTGGTTTTGCATATTGAAAACTAAAGCAAGAAGAGGTTAGGCTTGTCAACAGGCTTCTCAGGGAGGAGGGGTCTTGGGAGGATATATGTCAGAGCGCTCAAACGAGGCGGGAACAGTCGGTAAAGCATTGAATGTGCTGGACCAAGTTGCTGCGTTCGATCGCCCGGTAAAGTTCTCCGAGTTGCTCGAATCAAGTGAATATCCCAAAGCCACGCTCTACCGGTTGCTCAAGACATTGCTGCAGCAAGGCATGATTGCGCATGATGATTCCAGCGGGGCCTACACGCTTGGGGTCCGCCTGGTCCGCCTTGCGCATCAGGCGTGGCGCACCTCGTCGCTGGCTCCGGTCGCGCGCCCCTATATTGACGCGCTTTCGCTTGAAATTGGCGAAACGGTTCACCTGGCTCAGCTGGACCATGCGCAAGTGCTCTATGTCGACAAACGGAATGCAGCCGTGCCAATCGAGATGTATAGCCAGGCCGGGAAAGTGGGTCCGGTCTATTGCACCGGCGTCGGCAAGGCGATGCTCGCCTGGAGCCCCGTGCCCGAACAAACCCGAATCATCGAGCAGCAAAGCTATCACCGCTTCACCGACAACACGCTGACCAGCCGCAAAGCGCTGAGATCCGAGCTCGAAATCATTTGTAGCCGTGGACATGCTTTCGACAATGAAGAGCATGAGCCGGGAATCATCTGCGTGGCGCTGCCGATCTTGTCGCAGTCTGGGCAGGTCCTGGGAGGGCTGTCTGTCACCTCAACCACCGCGCGCCACACCCTCGAAAGCCTGGCGCAGCTGGTCCCGCATATGAAAACGGCTGTTGGCCGCATCGCCGAGGACGCCGAAAGCTGGCGATTCCCCGAACAAATTAGAGAACGCGCATAACAAACCCCAAAGGGAGGCCACCCCATGTCCGGTCTGACAATTCAAAATGTGATCAAACGCTACGGCGAAGTGCAGGTGATGCACGGGGTCGACCTCGATATTGGTGATGGCGAATTCTGTGTCTTTGTGGGCCCCTCGGGTTGCGGCAAGTCCACGCTTCTACGGATGATCGCAGGGTTGGAGGAGATCACCGAGGGGTCTGTCCATATCGGCGACCGTGACGTGACCCGCCTGGACCCCGCCGCACGCGGGGTTGCGATGGTGTTCCAGACCTACGCGCTTTACCCGCATATGACTGTGAAAGAGAATATGGGGTTCGGGCTGAAGATGAACGGCCACCCCAAGGCTGAGATCGACGAGAAAGTGGCGGAGGCCACACGTATCCTGAAGCTCGAAGAATACCTGTCGCGCAAACCTGCCGCCTTGTCCGGCGGGCAACGCCAGCGGGTTTCCATCGGTCGTGCCATTGTTCGCGGGCCGGAAGTGTTCCTCTTCGACGAGCCGCTTTCTAACCTCGACGCCGAACTGCGCGTCGAGATGCGGGTCGAGATTGCGCGCCTGCACAAGGAAATCGGCGCAACCATGATCTACGTGACCCATGACCAGGTCGAAGCGATGACGCTGGCAGACAAAATCGTGGTCTTGCGCAAAGGCCGGATTGAGCAAGTCGGTGCGCCGCTTGAGCTTTACCGCAACCCCGACAACAAGTTCGTGGCAGGGTTCATTGGATCACCAGCGATGAATTTCCTGGATGGCGCTGTCAAAGGCGGTCAGGTCGAGGTGCCGGGTTTGAAAACCTCCGTCTCCATGGATGTCTCGCTCCCAAGTGATGGGACCCAGGTCTCCATCGGCCTGCGGCCCGAGCATCTGGGCATTGATGCGGCGGGTGACACGCATACTGTCGAGATGACGGAAGCCCTTGGTGGCGTGTCTTATGCGTATTTGATGAGCGATACCGGCGAAAAAATCATTGTGGAAGAACGCGGTGATGATCGTTCGTCGGAAGGCGCACGGGTGGGGCTGACCCTCGACCTGCCACGCGCCATGCTGTTTGATGCAAATTCAGAAGCGCGAATCCGCTAGTTCTGCGACAAAACCTCGCTTTTTAAGTAGTCTTTTTTCTCAGCACCTTGCCTGAGACGTTTTCGGCCCCAGATGTGGGGGTGAAAACGTCCGAGGAGTGTTATGAATACCTTTGTCAAAGTGACTTTCGCCGTTGGCGTGCCGCTCATGCTCCTGTTGGGGATGAGCGACATGGCGGCGACCTTTTACCGTCCAGCTGAGCCTGAGCAGTTGGGATATCAAGTCGTAGAGCCTGAAGAGATCGAGGAAGAGGTCGTAGAAGACGAACCCGTCGAAGAAGCCGCAGCGGCCGAAGAAGAGCCAGCCGCTGAAGAGGTAGCTGAGGTCGCTGCTGAGGAAGAGGCACCTGCTGAAGAAGCGGTAGCCGAATCTACGGTAGAAGAGGAAGCGCCAGTCGAGGAAACCCCTGTCGCGGACGCTGCCTCTGAGGACGCGCCGGTTGAAGAGACCGAAGTCGCTGAGGCTGTGACCGAAGAGGCGGAGGTCGTCGAAGATGACGCCGCGCCTATAACCATCGCACTCACCGATGACGAAATGAAACAGGCGGAACGCGCGATGCGCAAATGCTCCTCCTGTCACCAGCTTAACCGCGAACGCAACGCCGCTGGCCCGCATCTGGTTGGCGTGATGGGGCGTCAGATCGCCAGCATTGATGGCTTCCGGTATTCCGATGCGCTGACGGCGCTCGGCGACGCAGGCGAAGTATGGAACCCTGAAAACCTGCAAGTCTGGATCGAGAATCCGGGTGATTTTGCAGATGGCACACGCATGAACTTCAAAGTCAGTGATGAAGAAGAGCGCCGCTTGATCGCAGGCTGGCTCGCCGCGCAGTAGCGCGCCACTCACTTCTATTTAAAACGGGGCTCTACCGATGGTGGAGCCCCGTTTTTCTTTCTAAAGTCGTCTTTGGGCTCAGTCCTCGTTTGAACGCACTTTGATCCTGTTGCCTCGCAAAAGGTGACGGCAAATGCCCCAGTTCAAGTTTGGCGATGCGCACGTTCTAGTAAGCGGTGAGTTCCGTTCCCGCGGATTTGGCGCGATACGAGCAGAGAAATTCTGTACAAAATAGGATAGGCCCGTCTGAAAGTGACCCCGTTTTGTACAAAACTAGCCCGACTGTTGGGTAAGGCGTCGTTTCGGCCCTCTTGTTTGGCTCAAGGAATTCGAAAGTGTCTTTGAAGTAATTCCTTTCGTTTCTTTCGAATTTATGATGTCATGAGGCTGGGAGGGCTCCATGCTCAGTCAGAGGCAACGTAAGATACTCAGCCAAATCGAGGCGCAACAGCGCGTGCGCGTCGACGATTTGGCCGTTCAATACGCCACGACCCCGCAAACGATCCGCAAAGATTTGCAGGCCCTAGCCGAGCTGCACCATGTCGTGCGCTTTCACGGTGGTGCGGCGGTGGTTGGCGGCGTGGAATATGCCTCACCGGCGGAGCGGGAGACCGACGCGCTGGCCGCAAAACGTGCGATCGGCGCCGCCGTAGCGGGTCGCATCCCCCAGACCTGCGCTGTATTTTTGAACGCAGGGACAACGACAGCACAGGTCGCACGGATGCTCTCGGGGCATAGCCAGCTGCGCGTGATCAGCGACAATGTGGATTTGGCAGCCGAGGTGCGGGCCTTTCCAGGCGTTGAGGTGATCGTGCCAGGCGGTGCTGTGCGCCGCAGCGACGGCGCGATCCTGGGCGCGGAGGCCGTGGATTATATCCGCCAGTTCCGCGTCGATTTTGCCGTGATTGGCGCGGCGGCGCTGGCGGAAGACGGCACGTTGCTCGATTTCGACCTCGCCGAAGTCCAGGTCTGCCGCGCTATGATGACCCATGCCCGCCAAGTCATTCTGGCCATCGACAGCGGCAAAGTTGGCCGCAGCGCGCCTGTCAGGCTTGGTGGGCTGTCGGATGTGCATACTCTGGTGACTGAGGCGATGCCCGAGCCGTGGCTGAAGCCGCTATGCGCTTCGCATGAGGTTGAGTTGGTGCTGGCCTGAACGGTTCGTCTTCAGCATTCCGACAACTTTGACCGTGACCCATTCCTCAAGCGCTGCTTCTGCCTCCCGCAGGGTGAGATCATGTGTTTCGGCAATATACGCGATCAATTTAGTGCGGTCGCCTTTGAAGCGGGCCATTGCGGATTTGTCGAGATATCGAAAATCTGCGCAGAGTTGGTCAAGCAGGTTGGACCAGATTGAAAAGACATTTCTCCAAGGCATTATTCCCTCCCATTCTTCGTTCTTTCCCGAGCCTATGCGGTGAAACGCTGCGCGAAATTGATCTGAGTCAAATCGCCAAACGGCCCGCCTTCACGAAATTTGAATGCCCAAGGCCCAACTCCGCACTTGACTTGCGCTTTCGTTTTGCGGCTAATCGAAAGAAACGCGCATTGACGCGTCTTCGGGAGGAAGACCTACATGCCGATCATTCTAGCCGCCGCCCGGCTCTTCGCCGGCGTTAACGCTCCTATTCTGGCCATCGGGCGCGGAATTGCGATTGTGCTGATGGCGCTAATGGTGGTCGTTATCCTGATCCAGATTTATTTCCGTTTTATTGACGGTACGGGCGTTGAGGCATTGGTGCGCAGCCTGACGGGGATTGAGCTTTCGAATGGCGCGCTGCCTTGGACGGAGGAGGCGGCGCGGTTCATGATGCTTTGGGTTGTGGGTGTTGCCGTGCCGACAGCGTTTCGACGCGGCGGCTTTGTGGCGATCGATATGGTTCTGCTGATGCTGCCCCGGACCTTGGGCGGGCTAGTGTCCCTTGCTCTGTTGGGGTTATCGCTGCTGGTCCTTGTGGTCGGTGTCAAAATCGGCTGGGGGGAAGTTACCGGATTTGGCGGGCGTTTCGCTACGGCGGCACTAAAGTATCCGACAGATTTGAGTTTCGAGAATTGGGTCAAGGTTCCACGCAGTTGGATGATGGCCTCACTTTTGGTGGGACTCACCTTGATGGTGTCTGTCTGTGTAGAGCTCATCATTCGCACCATTGCCGAACTTGCCGGGCGCGGCGCGGATCTGCCTGAGATCCCCGAAAGCGCTACGGTAGGAGCTGAATAGATGCTGGTCTGGTTCCTTCCGCTCTTCCTATTGTTTCTGATGGTCGGGTTGCCCGTCTTTTTCGGGCTGCTGGCTGCGCCGGGCATCATGCTGTGGCTGAATGGCGATGCGAAGGATATCACGCTGCTCTATCGCAACGTCTACAATGGGATGGACAGTTTCCCGCTAATGGCGATCCCGTTTTTCATGCTGGCGGGCGAGATGATGAACCGCGGCGGCATCACGATGCGGCTGGTTGAGTTCTCCCAAGCCTGTGTTGGGCATTTCAAAGGCGGGTTGGCGCAGGTGAATATCCTGTCCTCGATGCTTTTTGCTGGTCTATCAGGTTCCGCGGTGGCGGATACGTCTGCGCTCGGGTCGATGCTGATCCCTGCCATGGAGAAAGAGGGGTACACGAGGCGTTTCGCGGCAGCTGTGACGGCGGCCTCTTCCGTGATTGGGCCGATTATCCCGCCCTCGGGAATCATGATCATCTATGCCTATGTCATGGGCGAAAGCGTCGCTGCGCTGTTTCTTGCGGGCATCGTGCCCGGCATTTTGGTCGGCGTTGGTCTGATGTCCGTGACGCGCTATTTGGCCAAAAATGGCGAATATCCACCTTCGCGGCCGCGCGCGAGCTGGGGTGAGAAGGGGCAAGCGTCTTTGAAAGCGTTTTTTCCGCTGTTGACGCCAGTGATCATTCTGGGCGGCATTTTGGGCGGTGTCATGACGCCGACCGAGGCCTCGGCCGCAGCGGTCGCCTACGCGATGATCGTGTCGATGTTCATCCTGCGCTCCATGAGCTTTCGCGACCTGCCGGATGTATTGCTGAAAGCTGCTCTGACAGCCTCGGTCGTACTGCTGTTGGTTGGCGCGGCGATGGCGTTCAAAACGGTTGTTTCGCTGAGCCACGCGCCAGAAACACTGGCCGCCTTCATCCTTACGCTGAGCAACAACCCACTGGTGTTGCTGCTGCTGATCAACTTGCTTTTGTTCATTGTCGGCATGTTTCTGGATGCAGGCCCTGCGATCATCATCCTCGGGCCAATCCTCGCGCCGATCTTCATCGAATTAGGCGTGCACCCGGTGCATTTCGCGGTTGTTATGAGCGTGAACCTGACCGTGGGGCTAGCGACGCCGCCCATGGGGTTGGTGCTTTTTGTAGCCTCCTCCGTCTCTGGCGAGCGGGTGGAGACGATTGCCAAGGCGATCCTGCCGTTTCTGGCCGTGGAGATCGCCGTGATCTTCCTGATCACCTACCTGCCGCAAATCTCGATGACGGTGCCATGGTTGACGGGGCATATCGCCTGCGCCGAAGGTGCCACATACATGCAATGCATCAGTCCCGAACCGGTGCCACGACAATAACCAAAATACTAAAATCCAAATTGGAGGATTAGAATGAAACTTGGAACCAAACTGAAGGCGCTTGGCCTTGCGGCCATCATGGCCACGACCAGCGTTGCGGCTTATGCCGATGGCCACGCGATCACGTTGCGCGCGACCGCGAACTCGAATGAGAATGACGAGGATTATGACGGTCTGGTTGTCTTCAAGAACTACGTTGAAGCCGCGTCCAATGGCGCGATCAATGTCGAGCTCTTCATTGGCACGCAGCTTTGCTCCAACGGTGCGGAGTGCTTGGCTGGTGTGGCTGATGGCAATATCGACATCGTGATCCAGACCTCCGGTGGCACCTCGGGCATCTTCCCCTTCGTGCAAGTGCTCGACCTGCCATATCTGATGTCCGATGATCGGATTGCGGAAGCGGTGCTGGCCAACGGTTCGGGCTTCATGAACACGATGAAAGGCATGGTGCAGGAGGCCTCCGGCGGCGCGGTTCGTCTGATGACAATCGGCAACACGGGTGGCTGGCGCAACTTTGCGAACACACAACGCCGCATTCAGAACCCTGGCGATATGGCCGGTCTGAAAATCCGCACCGTGGTCGCTGACCTGCCGCAGGAGCTGGTCCGTGCACTCGGCGCCGCGCCCACGCCGATCCCATGGCCTGAGCTTTTCACCTCCTTCCAGACGGGTGTTGTTGAAGGCTCTAAGAACGGGATCACCGATATCATGAACATGAAGTTCCCTGATGCGGGCCTGAACTATGTGACGCTGGACGGGCACGCCTATATGGGTGCGCTGTGGTTCATGAACAATGAGCGTTTCATGTCCATGGATGAAAGTCAGCGCCGCGTTGTGGCAGATGGGTTCTACCAGCTGCAGCAGGCGACATTCGCCTCGCCAAAGCGCAAGTCGATCCAGGCTTATGAGGATTTCGTCGCCGCTGGTGGTGACCTTTATGTGCCGACGCCGGCAGAAAAGGCTGCGTTCAAAGACGCCGCTGCCCCGGTGTTTGACTGGTTCAAAGCCAATGTAGATGGCGGTGAACAGGCGTTTGACGCGTTGACCGCAGCGGTCGCTGAGGCCGAGGCCGAGATCAACGCGGTCCGGGACGCCGAAACCCAGTAACGCAAACTCTTTCGCCCCGGCCCGAAACGGTCGGGGCGAATTCTTTCACCCTTTGACACAGGATTACCCCCATGCCCGCCCCGGACCAAAGCTTCATGAAGAACGGTTACGCCGTCCTGCCGAATGCGCTGACGGATGCCGAATTGACCACCTTGCGCGATGCCTGCCAGGTGTTGCTGGACGAGCCGGTGGATGATGGCGGCGGGGATCGCCACAAGATCGGGCTTGGCACGGCGCGCCGGTTTTTGGCGCATCGGCATGAGGAGTTTGCAGAGCTCAGTGAGCTCATTCTCGGCGAAAAAATTGCGCGGATCGTGGCGAAGCATTTGGGCACGCCGGGTTACCTGTTCAACGAGCAATTTGTTGTCAAAGGCTCTGGCACAGGGGCGAGCTTCGCCTGGCATCAAGACAGCGCCTATGTCGGCTATGAGCACAAGCCGTATCTGTCGGTCTGGATCGCTTTGGACGACACAACGATCGAGAACGGATGCGTTTACATCATCCCTCGCGACCTTGAGACCAATCCGGGGATCGACCACCATGAGTGGGTTGAGGAAAGCCGCGAACTGAACGGATACTTCGGTGATGATGAAGGAGAGGCAATGACCTGCCCGGCGGGTTCTATCGTGGTCTTTTCAAGCCTGACGCTACATCGCTCCGGCCCCAACACGACCGACGCGCTCAGGCGCGCTTATCTTTGCCAATACTCCGCCGAACCTTTGGTACATCCCGAGACCGGCGAGCAGAAACGTTTTGCCAAACCCATGCCTGTGCCCGCCTAGCGGAACGGGTACATCCAAACCTTGTAATCATTGACGAGCTCATGCGCGTGATCAATTTCCTCTTGCGTCATCTTCCGAACGACCTCCTCCTGGCTAATAGCCGCGTCGGGGTCGCCACCGATGGCCGACAGCACGTACCACATATAAGCGCGGGTCAGGTCCGGGGCGGGCATGCCGATCCCCTCCTCGTAATACCAACCAACACCGGATTGCGCGCCGGGATGCCCCTTCATGGCGGAGCGCAGGTACCATTCAAAGGCGCGGACAGGGTCTTTCTCGACGCCAAGGCCGAGCGCATACATGACGCCGATCAGCTCTTCCGCGTCAGCGTTGCCGGACCGCGCGGCAGGCCAAAGGGCGTCATAGGCCTCCTCGAACTGATTGGACTCCATCAGGTCGCGCGCGGCCTCGATATCGGCAAAGGCCGGGGCTGTCGTAAGCGCCAGAACGGCAAGAAATCGCATCTTAATCTCCCTGTCTTGGGCGCAGTTTGGCTGGGCTTGGCCGCGCCTGCAATGTCTGATGCGCCGAAGGGGATGTTTAAACCGATCGACGAGGATATGGAGGCCATTGGGCAGCTTTTGTTCTACGATCCGATCCTGTCGGGCAACCGCAATATCAGCTGCGGGACGTGCCACAACCATGACCATTTCAGCGGCGATGGTTTGAGCCTTGGCATTGGCGAGGGCGGCGTCGGCGTGGGCCCCAAGCGCGTGACGCATGAAGGCCCCGACATGATCCGCAAGCGCATCCCGCGCAACGCGCAGGCGCTTTTCAATATCGGCGCATTGGAGGTTTTCTTCCATGATGGCCGCCTTGGCGCCTCGCCCGACTATGGCAACGGGGTGAATTCACCGGCGGAAGAGTTCCTTCCGGAGGGCCTCGACAGCCTTTTGGCCGCGCAGGCGCTTTTCCCGATGACGTCGCAGTTCGAGATGGCAGGAAACCCAAAGGAGAATGAGGTTGCGGGCGCGATCCATGACCGGATCGATATGGCCTGGCCGATCATCGCCAAACGCGTGCGCATTATTGATGAATATCGGGAGATGTTTGCAGAGGTCGGCGTCGAGGAGGTCTCCATCGCCGATATCGGCAATGCACTAGCAGCTTTTATGGACGCCGAATGGAGGAGCTTCGACAGCCCCTATGACCTTGGCACCATGAATGAAGCGCAAAAGCGCGGAGAGGCTCTGTTCTTCGGCAAGGCCGACTGCAGCAGCTGCCATGAAGGGCCGCTTTTCACAGATGAGGACTTCCACGCCATCGGCCTGCCGCCCTTTGGCCCGGGTCGGACGCGCCGCTTTGACCCGATGCCGCGCGATGTGGGCCGGATGGCCGAAAGCGATGCATTGGAAGACGCCTACCGGTTCCGCACGCCGTCCCTCCGCAATGTCGAGCTGACCGGCCCCTATGGGCATAACGGGGCCTACCCGACGCTCGAAGGGATCATCCGGCATCATCTGCAGCCGCAGGACAGCCTTGATGCTTGGACCACGGACCTGGCCAAACTGCCTTCTGTTCCATGGCTGAAAAAAGCGGATTTCATCATTCATCAAGACACGCGCGAGATGGCGCGTGTACGTGCAAATATCGACATCGACCCAAAAGACCTGACGGATGCCGAGATAGCCGACTTGGTGGCCTTCATGGGCGCTTTGACAGGTAAGAGTTCCATTCACGGGCGGCTTGGAAGACCGAAGTCTGTTCCTAGTGGATTGAGGGTCGACTGATGGGTGCGCGTATTTTGGTCGCGGGATCCGCGGTTTTGGACTTTGTCTACAGCGTCGAAGAAATGCCGATGCGACCCGAAAAATACGCGGCGGAGGCTGTGGATATCGTTGGGGGTGGATGTGCGGCGAACGCGGCGGTGGCAATTGCCCGCCTAGGCGGAAAGTCCCAATTATTCGCGCGTTTTGGCAAAGATGAGGTCTCTGAGATCGTACTTGGGGATATTCTGTCAGAAGGAGTTGACACATCGACCTGTGTAATTTCTGACGGTGGCCGTTCAGCAATGTCATCGGTCTATGTGGATAAGTCTGGCGAGCGGCAGATCATGGCCTTTCGCGGGTCGGGTCTTGCTGTTGACCCCGGTCTGACGGAATTGCGGGCAGATGCAGTTTTGACTGACACCAGATGGCCTGAAGCCGCACGGCAGGTGCTAGAAATGGCGCAGGCCTTGGGGATACCCGCCGTCCTTGATGGGGAGGCCCCGGTGCCACTCGAACTCGCGGCAGTGGCGAGCCATGTGGTGTTTTCTGAGCAGGGGTTGATGGACTTCACAGGGATATCAGACGTGGCTCAGGCCTATGCCGCACTTGACCTGCCTGGCTGGTGCGCGGTGACTTTGGGCGCTGCGGGGGTGATGCATCCAGATGGTGTGCTGCCTGGATTTGAGGTTGATGTGAAAGACACGCTCGGGGCGGGCGACGTCTGGCACGGGGCCTTCACCTTGATGCTAGCCGAAGGGGCGCCCGAAATCGATGCGATGCGCTTTGCCCATGCGGCGGCCGCGTTGAAATGTACCGGGTTCGGAGGCCGCAAAGCCGCGCCATCCCGCACTCAGACTGAAGAATTTCTAAAAGAGAGGATGCCATGCAACTGACAGCAGGCAAGCTATGGGGCATGCGCCGCATGGCCGACGAAAACGGGGTGTTCAAAATGACCGCGGTGGATCAGCGTCCACCGATCAAAGGCCCGATTGCAGCTCATTATGGGACAGATGAAGCGCCATATGAGGATGTGGCTCGCTTCAAGGCGATGCTGGTGGAGACTCTGCAAGGCGGTTCAAGCGCCATGTTGTTGGACCCGCATTACGCGATCCCCGTTGGCCTGAAGCACCTTTCGCCAACCAAAGGGTTGATTATCACGCTTGAAGATTCGCTTTTTGAGGAAACGGGTATGGGGCGCCGGTCGTCGATGATCGACGATTGGGACGTCGGAAAAATCAAGCGAATGGGCGGCGATGCGGTGAAAGTCCTGGCCTGGTACCGGCCTGACGCAAGCGACGAGGTCAACCAACACCAAAAAGATTGGACCAAACGGATTGGTGAGGCCTGCGCTAAATTTGACATCCCATTCCTGTTTGAGCTGCTCGTTCACCCGATTGACAGCGATGCTGAGCAGACCAGCGAATATATCGAGATGAACACCAAACGCGCCGATGACGTGTTGAAATCGGTCGAGGAATTCGCCGCGCCGGATTACGGCGTAGACGTTTTCAAGCTGGAAAGTCCGGTTCCGGCAAAGGACGTGGCGCAGACCGAGGGCGTTCAGGCCATGTTCGATGAGATGGGGCGTTTGGCGGGCCGCCCTTGGGTGATGCTCAGCGCCGGTGCGGGCAAACCGGAGTTCAAGCAGATATTGGAGCATGCTTTTGCGGCGGGCGCCTCGGGGTTCCTCGCAGGCCGCGCAATCTGGCTCGACGCTTTTCAGGCTTTCCCTGATTGGGACGCGATCCGTGCAGGACTTGAGGGCGAAAGTGCCGCCTACATGGCAGAGATTTCCGCGCTCGCAGAGGCGAAGGCGACTCCTTGGGACAAGCACGAGTGTTGGGGCGCTGGCGGCGCGCAATTCGCGCCTGCCGATGCCAGCTTCCGGCATGGCTATGAGGGTCTTTGAATGAAGATCGGTCTATTGCCGCTGGGGCGTCCGACTTTTGACGTCCCTTACGCTGAAGAGAAGCTTGCGGGGATGCTGTCTGATATCGACGCGCTTGCTGCTTCAGAGGGCCACGAGGTCATCGGGTCGCGCGCTCTACTGATGGAGGCGTCGCCGGAGGCATTGGAGGCCGTGGCTTCTGCTGATCTGGTGCTGGTTTTGCAAGTCACATTCACGGACGCGTCCTTCGTGGTCGAGGCCGCAAAGCTTGGTGTGCCGCTGGCAATCTGGGCCGTTCCTGAGCCGCGTCTGGGCGGTCGACTGCGGTTAAACGCGTTTTGCGGCCTAAATCTCGCGGGCCACGCCTTGGGGCGCAATGGGGTAGGTTTTGGGTGGCTCTATGGTGATCCAGGGCAGGTTGATCTGGACGCGCTTTTGAGTGGAGGGTCGCAGGTGGCGCGTATCAACGGGACGGAACCAGGCGTGGATGCGGCGGACAACCCGGTCCCTGCGTTGAAGATCGCGCGCATTGGCGCGCATCCGGATGGGTTTGACACTTGCGCTTATGACAAAGCTGCTCTTCGGGGCCTGACAGGGGCCGAGGTCGACGAGTTGGAACTCTCGGACATGTTCGACGCGGCGCGCGGTCTTGGCGATGCTGCGGTCGCGCCGTATCGGGAGAAAGTGGCGCAGGTTCCGAACCTCAAGGACATGGATGCGGGCGAGCTTGACCGGTCCCTGCGACTCGCTGGTGCGCTTGAAATGCTGCGCAGCGAAAACGACTATGACGCTTTCGCAATCCGCTGCTGGCCGGAGACATTTACGGAATATGGCGGCGCCGTTTGCGGCCCGGTTTCTATGATGGGGGAGGCCCGAGTGCCGTGCGCGTGTGAGGCCGACGTCTACGGTGCGGTAACGCAGGCGATGTTGCAAAAGGTGGCGAATGCCCCTGTTTTCTTGGCTGATTTGGTGGATATGGATGTCGAGGATGATACCGGCGTGGTCTGGCATTGCGGGCAGGCCCCGGTCTCGATGACCGAGGATGAGCCGATGGCGACCGTACACACCAACCGCAAACAAGCGTTGTTGTATGAGTTCACCTTGAAATCCGGTCGCGTGACTTTTTTCCGGCTCAGCCAAGCCTATGGGGAGCCGAAAGTCATCATTGCAGGCGGAGAAATGCTGCGTAGCGAAATGGCGTTTACCGGAACCTCCGGCGTTGTGAGATTCGACAATGCTGCGCAGAAAGTACTGAGCGATGTGATGGATTCCGGGCTCGAACATCACATGGCGCTTGCCTATGGTGACCACCGCAAAGCGCTGCGCGGGATCGCGGCGGGCATGGGATTGAACGTAATCGAACTAGGTGCAGCATGATTAGATATGGGATCATCGGCTCCGGCATGATGGGCCAAGAGCATATTCGAAATATCGCGCTTTTGGAGGGCGCGGAGGTCTCCGCAATTGTCGATCCGAATGAGCAAATGCGCGCGCAATCGACCAACTCAACGGGTGCAGCAGGCTATGTCTCGATGGAAGAGATGCTCGCAGTTGATGCCTGCGATGTCGTGCTGATCGCCGCACCCAATGATACTCATGCCGGTATCATGCAAAAGCTGTTGGCGACCGATAAGCCGATCCTGGTGGAAAAGCCGCTTGCGACCTCAAGTGCGGATTGCCGCGACCTGCTGAACATGAACAAAGGCCGCGTCGCGCCGGTTTGGGTGGCGATGGAGTATCGCTATATGCCCCCTTTGCAGCGGCTCATGCAGGCGATTGACCAAGGTGCAGTCGGTACGCCGCGGATGATGTCGATCCGGGAGCACCGCTTCCCTTTCCTTCCCAAGGTGGATGATTGGAACCGGTTCAATGCGCGCACGGGTGGCACGCTGACCGAGAAATGTTGCCATTTCTGGGACCTGATGCGGCTCGTGCTGAAATCTGATCCGGTCCGGGTCTACGCCAGTGGCGGGGTCGACGTGAACCACCGGGACGAACGTTATATGGGCAAAATGCCCGATATTATCGATAACGCTTATGTGGTTGTCGATTTTGCGAATGGGACGCGAGGCATGCTGGACCTCTGCATGTTTGCTGAAGGCTCCTTCTGGCAGGAGACAGTCGCGGTCACGGGTGAAAATGCCCGCGTCGAGGCCTTTGTGCCGGGGCCTGCACGGTTCTCCCCCGATGGGAAGGAACGCGAGGCGGAATTTGTTATGTCGCTTCGCGCTCTCAAAGAGGAAGTGCGGGAGGTGGTGCATGTGCCAGAGCATATTCTGGCGGCGGGAGACCATCACGGCTCTACCTTCTTCCAGCATGAGAAATTTATCGAGCTGGTGCGTACGGGCAAAGGGGAGCCGGAAGTCTCTTTGATGGACGGCTATTGGTCCGTTTTGGTTGGTGAGGCAGCGGAGGAAAGCGCACGCTCAGGCCAGGCGATTGATCTAAGAGGCAAAGGCCCATGAGCTTCGGCCTAATGCCCGATGGCAGCCCCGTCGAGCGGCACCAGATCGAGGGCGGTGGGCTTGCCGCGTTGGTGCTGAGCTATGGAGCGGTGCTGCAGGATTTGCGGCTCGACGGGCATGACGCACCTCTGGTGCTCGGGTTCGAGGAATTTGCGCCCTACCTAACTGACAGTCCTTATTTCGGAGCAATTGCCGGGCGCTGCGCCAACCGGATCGGCGAGGGTCGGTTCGAGATTGACGGTAAGCACTATCAGGTCGATCGCAACTTTATGGACCGGCATCACTTGCACGGCGGCAGCGCCGGGGTCGGCAAACGGAACTGGGTGGTAGAAGAAGTCGCAGCGGACCGGATCACACTACGGATCGACCTTGAAGATGGGGAGATGGGCTATCCCGGCAACTTGGTCGCGCGCTGCACCTATGCTTGCCTTGAGGGTGGGGTATTTGATGTACGCATCGAGGCGGAAACGGATGCGCCAACGCTTTGCAATTTCGCCCATCATACCTATTGGAACCTCGATGGGGGCGAGACAACGAACGACCACTTGATGCAGGTCGATGCGGACCGTTGGACTGTGGTGGACGAGGGGTTCATCCCGACGGGCGAAAGCGCCGATGTCTCCGGCACCCGCTATGATTTCCGACAGATGCGGCCCATCAAGGATGAGGTCTTTATCGACCACAATCTTTGCCTTTCTGATTCACGCTCCGATTTGCGCAAAATTGGGACTTTGACTTCTCAAAAATCCGAAATCTCTATGGAAATGCGCTCGACCGAACCCGGGTTGCAGGTCTATGACGGTTTCAAGCTGGCGGTAGAACCGCCGGGTCTGGGAGGACGCATTTACGGCAAGAACGCGGGCGTCGCGTTAGAGCCTCAGATCTGGCCAGATGCCGTCAATCACACAGACTTCCCCAATGCGATCCTTCGCCCCGGGGAGGTTTACCGACAACATACGCAGTTTGCGTTTTCAAAAGGATAATTGCGATGAGCTACACCACATATTTGAAGGAAGCGAACCTGATCGGTGGCGCTTGGGTCGGCGCCGATAGCGGCGAAACAATTGATGTGACCAATCCGGCGACGGGCGAGGTCATCGGCACGGTGCCTAATTGCGGCGGTGACGAGACCACTCGTGCCATTGATGCAGCGGACGCAGCATTTGACGGGCTGGCGGGCATGGCGCTGATGGAGCGCGTCGGCTTGTTGATGAAGATGCATGATGCGCTGATGGACAACCAGAAATCCTTGGCCGAGTTGCTGACAATTGAGATGGGCAAGCCGCTCGCAGAATCCATGGGCGAGATCGGGATCGGGGCGGCTTATGTACGCTGGTTCGCTGAAGAAGTCCGACGCGCGAAGGGCGAGATCGTTCCCGCACCCACCAATGGTCGCCGGTTCCTCGTGACCAAACACCCCATCGGTGTCGTGGGCATGATCACGCCCTGGAACTTCCCATCCTCGATGCTCGCGCGCAAAGTCGCACCCGCTTTGGCGATTGGCTGCACTGTGGTGGCTAAACCTGCGACGGCGACGCCTTACTCTGGCATCGCTTGGGGCGCGTTGGCCGAAGAGGTCGGTTTCCCTGCGGGGTCGGTCAATGTTGTCACCGGCTCGGCTCGTAAGATCGGCGCGGCGATGATGGATGACGCACGTGTGCGCAAGGTGACGTTCACGGGCTCCACGAAAGTCGGCAAAGAGATCATCCGCCAATCCGCAGGCACTGTGAAGAAAGTCTCGATGGAGCTTGGCGGAAACGCGCCGTTCCTGGTGTTTGACGATGCTGACATCGATGCGGCGGTGCAGGGCGCAATGGTGTCTAAATTCCGTAACTCCGGTCAGACCTGCGTCTGCGCCAACCGGATTTATGTGCAGGCAGGTGTGTATGACGAATTCGTCGAGAAGCTCACCAAGGCGACAGCAGCGATGAAGGTTGGTAACGGTCTTGAGGCAGGCGTTGAGCAAGGCCCGCTTATTGACATGGATGCCGTCGAGAAGGTCGAAGAGTTTATCGAGGATGCGACCTCCAAGGGCGGCAAGGTCGTCCATGGCGGCGCGCGGAATGGCAATGGCCATAGCTTCTTTGATCCGACCATCATCACCGAGGCGACACAGGACATGATGTTCGCAAAGGAAGAGATCTTCGGGCCAATCGCCCCGGTCTTCCGTTTTGAGGATGAGGATGATGCAATTGCTTGGGCCAATGACACGGAATTTGGCTTGGCCTCCTATGCCTATACCCGCGATGTGGGCCGTATCTTCAAGCTGAACGAAAAGCTACAATACGGCATTATCGGCATAAATTCGGGTTTGATCACCACTGTTGAAACACCCTTTGGTGGCGTCAAGGAAAGTGGCCTTGGCAAAGAAGGCGGCTGGCAGGGTCTCGAAGATTATATGGAGACCAAATACATGGCCGTTGATTTCTGAGCGCGGGAAAACTCTTGAAGAAGAGTTTTCTGCAGAGTTTTATCTAAAACTCTGCGCCTCCGGCGGGGATATTTTTGAAGCAATGAAGGGGCGGGTGCGCCCCTTTTTCTTGCCTTTGTATGAATTTCTGACAGGGTTGCGCCATGCGGGCGCCGGTGATTGATAACTTGCAATATGTGAACTGGTCGGAGAAGGCGTTTCGCCAACTTCGGGAAGGCGGCGTAGACGCAATCCATGTCACAATCGCCTATCACGAAAGTTTCCGGGAGACGGTGTTGAATATCTCTCAATGGAACCGCTGGTTTGAGCAGTACCCAGACCTGATCACGCGCGGCGAATACGCAGCTGACATTAGTAAGGCGATTGAAACAGGACGAACCGCAGTCTTCTTCGGCTTTCAAAACCCTTCGCCCATTGAAGATGACATCGGGCTGATCGAGGTCTGGCACCAGCTGGGCGTTCGCTTCATGCAGCTAACCTACAACAACCAATCCTTGCTGGCGACTGGTTGCTATGAGGATGACGACACTGGGCTGACACGCTTCGGAAAGCAGGCAGTTGCTGAGATGAACCGCGTGGGGATGGTCGTCGATATGAGTCATTCCGCCGACCGCTCGACTTTGGAGGCTATAGAACACTCTACGCGGCCAATAGCGATCACCCATGCCAACCCGGATTGGTGGCATCCGGCGCTTCGTAACAAGTCGGATGAGGTGTTGCGCGCTTTAACCGGGGCCGGGGGCATGCTGGGGTTCTCGATGTACCCGCATCATCTGCAAGACGGCAGTCATTGCACCCTTCAAAGCTTTTGCGAGATGATCGCGGAGGCGGCGTCGCGGTATGGGGCCGAGAACCTGGGGATTGGGTCCGATCTGTGCCAGGACCAGCCCGACAGCGTCGTGACCTGGATGCGCAACGGGCGCTGGTCGAAGGAACTGGATTACGGGGAGGGCTCCGCCGCGCAGGCCGGCTTTCCGCCGCAGCCGGACTGGTTCAAGGACAACCGAGACATGCCAAACCTCGCGCGCGGCTTGGCCGAGGTCGGGTTTTCAGAAACAGAAGTCGCCGAGATCATGGGTGGCAATTGGTTTCGGTTTTATGAAACCTCATTTGGGGGGCAGCCATGACGATCTCGCTGCCTCCTCAAGAACCGCTTCGCCATCCCGACACAGTGATGCGGCTTGCACGTATGGGTTCAATGTTCCCCTCACGCCTGAGCTTCTTGCGCACGCTCATGCGGCGGCTGGCCTCGGACGAGTTGCAGGTCATAAGGCCCGTTTGGGCGATCGACGCGGAAGGCTACGGCCACGCGGTCTACAGCCTGACGCTTGGGGGGCATGTCTATTCGCTGGTGGCGTTTTCGAACCGGCTTGATCCGGACCAGCGCACCGACCGCGTAATCGCAGAGGCCTGGGACAGCGCCTATGTTCTCTACGACGGCGTGCCGGATGCAGATGAGATCGCTCGGCTGGAAGAAAATGCGCCTTTGCAGGAAGCCGGCCGATTTACCGAGCGTGACCTGGTCCTGAGCCGTGCTAACAAATCAATCCGCCTGTTTTCGCATGTGGTCGAAGCTCTGCGCGATGGCACCCCGCTGGATCAGGACATGATCGCCAGGATTGGCTATCTGATGCGCACGACAGCCGTCTATGGCAATGGCAAGTTCGGGATCGCCGACCGCGAGCAGATCAAGGACCGCCCCGGCCTCGATGGACCGTTTATGGCGGAGATGCTGACGGTCTGGCTCATTCGCGGCTTTACCCATGATCTAGTTGAACATGTCGGGGGTGCAACGCTTCCGCGGGAGCTAAAGCGCCATATCGGCGTCGGTAACTCAACAGGGCTTGGGATGGCGCCGTTTCTGGTGTCGCATCCTGAGCTGTTGAACAATTGGATGATGGCGAAGGAGACCGCGCTGGCCCGCGTCCGTGCGATCCTCAGACTTGATGCTGACAATGTCGCA
>JAPORH010000033.1 GCA_026710325.1 Litoreibacter sp.
TTCACCCGGAGATTACGCCAACTTCAAATTTCCACCAAATTCGCGACACCACCCTCGCATTTGGCCTGTCGCTCTTAGCGAGTGCGGCTTGGGCGGACCAAGCCAAGGTCGAGAACGCGACCGCGCGCAAATCAGGATCAACCTGGACATTTGAGGTCACGATCAGTCACCCCGATACCGGCTGGGACCACTATGCCGATGGTTGGGCGGTTCTGGCGCCCGATGGTACGGAGCTGGGGTATCGAAAGCTGCACCATCCGCATGAGAATGAGCAGCCCTTCACGCGGTCTTTGTCAGGTGTGAGCGTACCAGATGCCTTGTCGGAGGTGAAAATCCGCGCGCATGATTCCGTGCATGGCTGGTCGGATCAGCTTTACACCGTTCGTCTAAAATAGAGGCTTAGCGGCGCCCTTCGCGCAACCAAGCCGCGACACTCAGGAGCCCGGCAAGTGCGAGGAAAAGCCAAGGCGACACGAGCGGCGTGATCGTGATGTTGGTCGTCACATAGGCGTCGCGCGGGGTCAGTCCGATCCAGTTGCGGCCCGCGGCATTGCGCCCCTCGCCAACCATGCGCAGGCTCGGGATACCATTGGAAAGATTCAAAATACTGCCGCGCGTTGCCGCCACCACGTCGGAGACCTTGTCGCCAGAGGCCACGGTTTCCACAAATTCGCGCGGGGCTGCCGGGCCGAGGCCAAAGACAGTTTCCACGTCATCTTGCACCGCGCGGTAAAGGCCTTGCTGCGTTCCCTCAAAACTCGCCGCGAAACGACCCGGGCTCACCTCTTCCAACGTCAGAACACGGTCCTCGCCGTCGGGGGAAGTTACCGTCACATCGCCCACGGCTTCGCTCAGCGTGCGGCGCAAAAGCGTCACGGTTTGGCCCTCGACCAGCGCAGTCAGCGCTTCTTCTTGAAGGTCGGGCTCTTTCATCATCCAGTGACCGAGGCGGCGTAGCAGCTCAAGCTGGGGCCCGCCCCCTTCAAACCCACGGTTCCAGAGCCAGGCATGATCGGACGCCATCAAGGCCACCCGGCCCTCGCCAACACGGTCGAGCGTCAAAAGCGGCTTGTCTTCGATCCCGGTCATGACGGTGTTGCCAGAGGTTTCGACAACCTCGATCTGACGCATCCAGCGACCCCAGGCAGGCGAGCCGTCTTCGGTCTCGGGGCCTGTTGCGTATTGCTCCAAGCCTTCGGTGACCGGGTGGCGCTCACCCAGATCAGACAGTAGGGGTTTGAACCCTTCCTCGATCACCCGCGCGGTCGGTTCTGCTGGGATAATGTTGCTGAGTGAGGACCGGAAAATCGAGTCGGCGGAGGCGAAATCCGGGCCTGCCGCGATCAGCACTGCACCGCCATTTTCCACATATTGTTGGATCGAGTCGAAATAGAGCGCAGGCAAAATGCCCCGGCGCTTGTATCGGTCGAAGATAATCAGGTCGAACTCATCCACCTTCTCTAAAAACAGCTCGCGCGTTGGAAAGGCGATCAGCGACAGCTCGGAGACAGGCACGCCATCCTGCTTTTCAGGCGGGCGCAGGATGGTGAAATGAACCAGATCGACAGCAGCATCGGATTTCAAAAGGTTGCGCCAAGTTCGTTCGCCCGCATGCGGCTCGCCGGAAACCAGCAGCACGCGCAGGCGGTCGCGCACACCGTTGATCTGGACGAGGGCAGAGTTGTTGCGATCCGTCAGTTCCCCTTCAGCCAACTCGACCGAGAATTGCAGGACGTTGCGACCACCATGGGTCAGCGTCACCGGGAACTCCAGGTCCTCGCCAACGGGGACGGGGTAGACATCCGGCTCGGCCCCGTCGATCGCGATGGAGAGCAACGCGTTGCCTTCCATGTCGCTCGGGACCGCGCCCTGATCTTCGACCCGCAGCGTTAGTGTGATCTCTTCATCCAAAATGGCGAAGGCCGGGGCGTTTTTGACGATAAGTCGCCGGTCCCAATCCTCTTTCTGCCCTGTCAGCAAAGCGTGTAGCGGGAATTGCAGCTCGGGCGTGCGCTCAACATCATGTAGCTGGCCGTCGGTGACCATAATGGCCCCGGCAATGCGGCTGTTGGGTTCCTCTGACAATGCCTCGGAAAGCTGCGTCATCAGCTCAGAGCCCGCATCGCCCACGCCGTCCGGCACCGCGATCTGGCGCAGCTCCATACCGCGGCTCGTAATATCCTCAGATAGCGCTTCGACCGCCTCGGCTGTCTGGCTTTCGCGGTCAGACAGCCGTTGGCTTGCCGTTTCATCCACAACCAACATCACGATATCTTCGAGCGGGTCGCGATCTTCATCCTGCAAGGCGGGGTTGGCCAGCGCCGCCAGCACTACGATGCCCGCCAGCCCGCGCAGCCACCAACCCGGCAGCCCGCGCCAGGAGGCAAACCCAAGAAGCGCGAAGAGCAAAACGCCCAGGAATGCGAGCAGTGCAAGGGGAATAAGAGGGTCAAAGATGAAGCTCATCTCAATTCCCCAAACGATCGAGAAGCGCAGGCACGTGGACCTGATCGGATTTATAATTGCCGGTCAGCACATGCATCATCAGGTTGATGCCGAAGCGCACGGCCATCTCCCTCTGCCTCTCCCCGCCATAGCCACGACCAACAGGGTAAAGCGGGCGGCCATCGTCGCTACGCGCCCAGGCCGACGCCCAGTCATTGCCGCCAATCAGAACGGGGGTCACCCCGTCATTGAGGTTGCGGAACGGGATGCCTTCAAGCTGTTCCGCGTCTGCAGGTGCGGCCTCAACCCAGACATCGTTTCCAGCATGACGCCCGGGGAAGTCCTGCAAAAGGTAAAAAGCGCGCGTCAGCACATGGTCAGACGGGATCGGCTCCAGCGCGGGGATATCAAGCGGTCGGGCCAAAGCCTGCAGCTTGCGTCCAGCCGCTGTCGAGCTTCCAAAGCCTGCGAGATTGCCATCCTTGGTATCGAAAACAATCATGCCTCCGGTACGCAGATAACGGTTGAGCTTGGCATAGGCGCGATCGCTTGGAAGACGCTGCGCGTCTGTGATCGGCCAATAGAGCATAGGATAGAAGGCAAGCTCGTCCTCTTCGAGATCAACAGCGATCGGCTCTGCGGGCTCGATGGATGTACGGCGGTAAAGGCTTTGCGACAGCCCCATCAGCCCCTCGCGCGACACCCTGTCCACGCGTGCGTCGCCGGTCTCGACATAGGCCAGAACCACTTCCGTCGTCGCCTCAATCGCCCGGATATCCTCAGAGGTTTGCGCCTGGCCTTCTTGCGGCAGGCTGAAGGCTAGAAAGAAGGCGGCTGCGGTTGCTGACCCTTTTAGGTTCAGCCGTCCAGCAAGCCAAAGCGACGCGATCACATCTGCAATCAAAAGCAAAAGGGCGGCGGTTAGAAAATACCAGGCCAAGGGGGTCTCTCCTTCAACTGCCATGCCTTCGACCGGGATCGATCCATCCCAGCTTACTGGTTCAAGAGTGGTGTCTGACCCAATCACATTCAAGGCGATGCGGCGGTCATCATCGCTGTAAAGTCCTGGACGCAGCTCGGGTCCGGCGACCCCTTCGGCCAGCGCCTCGCCGGGAACTCCAGCCAACGCATCGGCGCGGCGGGTTTGGCCAAAGCCATCCAACACCTCTTCCGGGAGCCATGTTGTGCCTGCGAGTTGTTCTGCTGAAAGCTCCACCGGTCGTGTCGAAATCGCCAAGCGCTCCAACATCTGCACAAACAGGCCCGACAGCGGCAAAGTCGACCATTCCGCATTTGCAGTAACATGGAAGAGCACAATCTGGCCCTGACCGAACTCACGGCGCGTGACCAAGGGCGTGCCATCCGCCAGCGACGCAATCGTGCGCTCCGCAAGGTTCGGGTCCGGCTGCGCCATGACCTGGCTTGTGACCAAGACATCCTCCGGCAACGGCAGGCCAAAGAATGGGCTGTCACGGGTGAAATCGCGCAAGGTCTTAGGCTCCCCCCAGGACATCGCGCCACCAACAGAGCGACCGCCTGCGCGCAGACGCACCGGCATCAACGGATCACCGGCATCTAAATCGGCGGAGGCCGTCCGCGGGCCCGCGAACCGCACAAGCATGCCGCCTTGATCGACCCAATCGGTCAAAAGTTCGGTCTCGTAGTCGCCGAGCGCCGCGATATCAGCGAGAACCAGCACGTCTGGGCTTGCGATCAGCATTTCCTCCAAATCGCCGTCGATCAGATCGGCGGTTGGGACCAAGGCGCGGCGCAAATAGTAGAGCGGCGAAAGCAGGTCCTGTGCCTCTTGCCCCTCGGTGCTGGCTAGCAGCCCGACTTCCCGGCGCTTCAGGGCGTCATCGGTCAGCGACACGGCCCCGGCAGAACGGTTGGCCTGCAGCTCAAATCGCCTGATGCGGTTGCGCAGCTCAGTCGGAAGGCTGAAGATCACCTCCGCTTCCTCGGCACCGGCACCAAAGCTAGCAATAGCGCGCGCAAGCTCTTGCTCAACGCCGTTGGGGTCGGGCCCATAGGCGACAAGGGTCGCATCGCGTGGCGTATCGGCTGGGCTGCGGATCGCAGTTATCGATATATCGCTGCCCTCAAACCGCGCCGGGCGTAGTGCGAAAACGGGACGCGCCGATTGGATGACACGCAAACCGCCCTTGCTTTGAAGCAGTTGTGCAATCCCGTCGCGTGCCGGATAGGCCAAGCCATCCGAGAACCAAACAGTGTCAAAGCGTTGGCCGTCTGTCATGTCAGCCAGAACGGATGCGCTGTCGTCTGCCGGAACCCATGCATTAGGCACCATGCCCGAAAGGCTTGGAAGAAGCGCGTCAGCCGCCGCGAACTGAGTGGCATCCGCCCGTAAGTCGCTCAATGAGACCAGCGCGGTTGGTCTGCCTTCTCTCGCAGCTTCGGACAAAACAGCCTCTGCGCGTTTGACACGGGCGGGCCAGTCGCGGGCGGAGGCCCAGCTGCCATCCATGGCAATAAGAAGCGGCCCGTTTCCGGGCTGGCGTTCCTCGGGGTTCAAAATCGGCCCGGCAAAGCCAATGATCAGCCCCGCGACAGCGAGCATGCGCAGCAAGAGCAGCCACCAAGGCGTCGTATCTGTCTGGCTTTCGTCATCCTTGAGGCCCAACAAAAGCGCAATACCAGGGAAACGTCGTTTGATCGGCGCTGGCGGCACCGCGCGCAGCAACCACCACAGGATCGGAAGCGCGAAAAGCGCGGCCAGCAAAAGCGGTGTGGTGAATGCGATGGCACCGATCATTGTGCGTGGTCCAAGGCGCGATACGCCCACATCAGCGCGGTCAGCGCGGGCTGATTGCTATGGTGGCAGTGGTACCGCCAGCCAGTTGCGCGGCAGAGCTCTTTCAGCTCAGCCTTACGTTTGGCCAGTCGCGAAAGGTAGTCCTCTTTCAGGCTACCCGCTTTCAGCGTTTCGAACCTAATGGTTCCGGACATGCTCTCGAACACGGTGCGCCCGTCATAGGGAAAGGCCTCCTCATCCGGGTCGAGCACCTGCAACAGCACGCCTTTGACCCCGCGATCCGTGGCCGCCGTCAGCGACTTGGCAACAGGCTCCATATCCCCGAAGAAGTCGGACACGAACATCGCGCGCGCACCGGCCGGCAAAACGCGGGCATTGGGGCTGCCGAAATCGATGTCATTGTCGCCGTTAAAGGCCGCATCCATCAGGTGACCCGCGATCCTGGCCAGCTGTGCCTCCCCCCTGCGCGGCGGGGTGCCGCGATTGGCAAGGCCGAACCGTTCGCCACCTCGGTTCAAGAGGACGCAAAGCGCCAAGGCTAAAACGCGCGCGCGGTGACCTTTGGTCGGGCGATCCTTGCCCCCGGTGAAATTCATCGACAGCGCATCATCGACCCAAAGCATCACCGATTGTGCTGCCTGCCATTCTTTTTGGCGCACAAAATGCGCGTCCCCACGGGCGGAGCGGCGCCAGTCGATCACGCGCAGCTCGTCGCCGTTTTCCGCAGGGCGGTATTGCCAGAACTCGTCACCGACGCCTGCGCGCCTGCGCCCGTGATCGCCCAAAAGGACAGTCGCCGCCAAATGCTCCGCCTCCGCCAACAGGGGCGGCAAGGCGCTCGCATGGGTTTCCGCGCGGTGGCGCAGCCCGGCTGGCGTGGTGGCGGGATCCTGGTTCAAGCGGCGGCTTTCCGGTCGGAGACGAAGGAGAGCGTGTCAGCGATCACGTTGTTCAGCTCATGGCCTTCCGCGCGCGCCGCAAAGCTCAGCGCCATCCGGTGGGTCAACACGGGCTCGGCCAGAGCCGCGACATCATCAAGCGACGGTGCGAGCCGCCCGTCCAGCAAAGCACGCGCGCGCACTGTAAGCATCAGTGCTTGAGCGGCACGCGGGCCCGGGCCCCAGGCCACAGTCTGGCGCACCAACTCGCTCGCATCCGCTTCGCTCGGGCGGCAAGCGCGCACCAGATCGAGGATATGTTCGACGACGGCCTCGCCCACTGGCAGGCGGCGCACGAGGGCCTGTGCCGTGATCAGCTCTTCAGGTGTGAAGACCTTGCTGGCCTCCGCCATCTCTGATCCCGTCGTGGCCATCAGGATGTCACGCTCGGTGGCGCGGTCGGGATAGCGCACGTTGATCTGAATAAGAAAACGGTCGAGCTGCGCTTCGGGCAGCGGGTAGGTGCCTTCTTGCTCCAACGGGTTTTGCGTTGCGAGCACAAGGAATGGCGCGGGCAACGCACGGTCCTGACCGGCTACGGCGACAGAGCGCTCCTGCATCGCCTGCAACAAGGCCGACTGCGTCCGCGGCGACGCGCGGTTGATCTCATCAGCCATCAAAAGCTGGGCAAAGATCGGACCTTCAATGTAGCGAAAGCTGCGCGCGCCATCTGCGGCGGTGTCCAGCACTTCTGATCCCAAAATATCGGCGGGCATCAGGTCGGGGGTGAACTGTACCCGGTTCGTCGAAAGCCCCATGACAGTAGACAGCGTGTCAACGAGCAGCGTTTTCCCGAGCCCCGGCAAACCCATCAAAAGTGCGTGCCCGTTGGACAGCATCGCGGTCAGAGCAAGGTCCACGACCTCTTCCTGACCGATGATCTTTGTGGCGATGCTTTTGCGCGCCTCCGCCAGTTTCGCGCCGAGCGCCTCAATCTCATTCAACATTTCGTCGGCGTCGGCCATGACAGAGCTCCGTGTTCGGCTATATACGTCCTAGACTATAGAGCTATGGCGAGATGAATAAATGGCAAAGAGTACCGGTGCACAAAAGCTTGAAATGCCGTCAGCGGAAAGCATCGCAGCCAGCGCGCAGGAAGTGGCAAAACGCGGCCTGCCCCCCGTCGAGAAGTGGAATCCGCCCTTTTGCGGCGATCTTGATATGCGTATCGCGCGCGATGGCACCTGGTTCTATCTCGGAACGCCCATTGGACGGCCCGGCCTCGTAAAGCTGTTTTCGTCGATTCTGCGCAAGGATGGCGACAAATATTTTCTCGTCACCCCGGTCGAAAAGGTTGGAATCACGGTCGATGACGCGCCTTTTGTTGCGATTGATTTTGAAACTTCCGGGGACGGCGATACGCAAAAACTGACTTTTGAGACCCATGTTGGCGATTTTGTGATCGCGGGTCCCGACAATCCAATCCGCGTCGCCTACACCGAAGATGGGGAGCCGAGCCCCTATATTCTGGTGCGACGAAACCTAGAGGCTTTGATCGACCGAAAGAGCTTCTACCGAGTCGTGGATCGCGGAATACATAAGACTTATCAAGGCGTTGAATGGTTTGGCATTATGTCCTCAGAAGAATTTTTTCCAATCATTGAGAGCGCAGAGCTCGACGCGTAGCCTGCCAATATTGGACAGATACGGAGCGGGGTTTCTTGCATCAATGCACAGAAGGCGTTCGTAGATAAGCTTTCGCGACATTCTTTGAGAGTCTAGGCACGTCAAGCCACCAATGACTGGAACAAGACGTGTACCGAAATTTGCTTGCCCTCGTACTTTTTAGTGCCATCACCTCTGCTGTGATGTCCGCTATCGTATGCGGGGTCATGACCTACAAAATGTCCGGACTGAGCGCCGCCTTCATGCATATCTGGCTGGGCGGATGGACCACGGCATGGCCGGTTGCATTCACGGTTATCCTCGTCGCCGGGCCGTTCATTCGGCGATCCGTCTACAAGGCGTGTCGTTGCCCTATGACGGCTCAATCGTCGGAAAAACTTGAAAGCGTGAACAATTAGCCAAAACGTGAAACATTGTTTCCAATTCAACGCATTACCCTAGGTCAATTTGCAGAAACGGCTCGGATACTATATATTTGCTAGGAATCTGGTTGAGGGGTTGACCAACATGAATAACTGGCTTTTGGCTGGCGCACTTAGCGTTCCTGTTGCCGCACTGGGTATGGCGGCAACGTTATCCTCCACAAATCCAAATTTTGACAATCCGCTCGTGGCATCGTCCAAAGAGTCGTCTTTTGAGCTGATCATCGAGAACGACACCGAAAAGGCGCGTGCTTCCGTCGAAACCCCGCCAGCCAAGGTGAAAATTGCCGTGCTTAGAGAAACGCCTGATATGGCGACGGCGTTTTTAGATCCGCTCGAACTCTTCGAGGTGGATGCAAAAGCGGACCAGAAAAAAGCACCGCAACTGGTATTTGCGCGACCCGGAAAGTCGGCCTATGACCTTGCAGCCTCGACCTTATCAGCTGATGGCCACGCGCTGGCGCAGGCAAGTTTCGGTACGCCGAATGTGAAGACCTCTAAAGGCCTGTTCGATGGGCTCGTTGCGAGTGCTTTATCGGCCATTTCAGCACCCACCGCCGCGCCTGCTTCTTCATCACTGATTGAACCGAGCGTCGCGCCTACCGAAACAAGTCTTTTCGAAGACCAGTTTGCGGCCGCGACAAGCGCCCCAAGTGCAATTGCCGCCGTGCCGCTTCCCGCGGGGCTTCCTATGCTCTTGAGTGGTTTCGTGCTTCTGGGCCTGCTTGTAAAACGTCGCGCGACAAAACACGCCTAAATCAAGGTCAAACTTAGTTGGCTCACTGCTTCACCTCAGTGGGCTTCTGCCCAGTTCAAACCTTGGCCCGCGTCAACGACAAGGGGTACGTCAAACTTGACGGCCGGAGCTGACGCGTTTTCCATGACTGTGCGAACCGTGTCGACGACTTGATCGACTTCCCCCTCCGGCACCTCGAAAATCAGCTCGTCATGTACTTGTAGCAGCATGCGGCAAGGCAGGTCCTTGATGGCTTCCGGCATACGAATCATAGCGCGCCGGATCACATCCGCAGCGGTCCCCTGAATTGGCGCATTAATCGCTGCGCGTTTGGCAAAACCCGCGCCGGGGCCCTTCGCGTTGATCTCTGGCGTGTTGATCTTCCGACCAAAGAGCGTTTGTACGTAGCCGTGGTCTTTCGCGAATTTCACCGTGTCATCCATATAGGCGCGAATGCCGGGGAACCGTTCGAAATAGCGGTCGATGAAGCTCTGCGCCTCCGAGCGCGGGATACGCAGATTCCGGGCAAGCCCAAAGCCTGAAATGCCGTAGATCACCCCGAAATTGATCGCCTTGGCCTGCCGGCGAATGTCGGGCGTCATTTCATCCAAGGGCACGTCGAACATCTCCGACGCTGTCATCGCATGGATGTCATGGCCGTCTTTGAAGGCCTGTTTCAGGGCGGGAATGTCGGCGATATGGGCAAGGATCCGCAGCTCGATCTGGCTATAGTCCAGAGAGACAAGCAAGTTCCCCTGCTCCGCCACGAAGGCTTCTCTGATGCGGCGACCTTCCTCGGTGCGCACGGGGATGTTTTGCAGGTTCGGATCGGTCGAGGCGAGCCGGCCTGTATTGGCCCCGGCGATTGAGTAGCTCGTATGCACCCGGCCGGTATCGGCGTTGATATGGGTCTGCAAAGCATCCGTGTAAGTCGATTTCAGCTTGGACAATTGCCGCCAGTCGAGCACCCGGCGCGGCAGTTCATGCTCGGTCGCCAGATCTTCAAGGATATCGACCCCGGTAGAATAGGCCCCGGTCTTGCCCTTCTTGCCACCTGGCAGCTCCAGCTTGTCGAACAAGATTTCACCCAACTGCTTGGGCGAGCCCACATTGAAGTTCTGCCCTGCGAGCTCATGAATTTCGGCTTCCAGTCCGGCCATTTTCTGCGCGAAAGCGTTGGACATGCGGCTCAGCGTGTCGCGGTCGACCTTAATGCCGTTCATTTCCATCTTGGCCAGCACCGGAACCATAGGCCGCTCCAGCGTTTCATAAACGGTGGTGACCTGCTTGCTATGCAGCATCGGCTTGAACAGCTTCCAAAGCCGCAAGGTGATGTCTGCGTCCTCAGCGGCATATTTGGTGGCCGTGTCGATGGCGACCTTGTCAAAGGTGATCGCGGATTTGCCGGTGCCGATCAGCTCCTTGATGGAGATCGGGCTGTGGCCCAAGTACCGCTCAGACAACGCGTCCATACCGTGGTTGTGCAAGCCGGCATGCAGCGCGTAACTGAGCAGCATCGTGTCGTCGATTGGGGCAATTGCGATATCGTTGCGCGCGAAAATCTTCGCGTCGTATTTCATATTCTGCCCGATCTTCAGGATGCTCTCATCCTCAAAGACAGGTTGCAAAAGCGCCAGCGCCTCTGAAAGCGGCATTTGCCCCTCTGCCAACTCTTCGGAACCAAAGAGCCCGTCCCCCTCACCCGCCTTATGGGTCAGTGGCACGTAGCACGCCTCCCCCGGTTCAACGCAAAGACATATGCCAACCAGTTCAGCCGTCATCTCATTCAAGCCCGTCGTTTCCGTATCGACGGCCACATAGCCGCGCTTGTAGATCGCGTCGATCCAAGGCTGCAATTCGGCAGCGGAGCGTACGGTGGTGTAAGTCGCGTCCTTCAAGTCTGGCATCTCAGGCGCGTCGGCCTCTGGCGCGGGCGCGTCTTCAATTACGGGGGCCTCGACATCAAGCTTTTCGGCCACCCGCTTGGTCAGCGTCCGGAACTCCATCTCCGCTAGGAAAGCCATCAGCTTTTCGGGGTCAGGGTCGCGCGCTTCTAAATCGTCGATAGAGAAAGTGATCGGTGTCTTGTCATCCAGCGTCACCAGCTTCTTTGATAGCTCGATCTGCGCGCGATGCTCAATCAGGGTCTGGCGTCTTTTGGGCTGTTTGATCTCTTCCGCGCGGTCGAGCAGCTCTTCAAGCGAGCCATACTCATTGATCAAAAGCGCTGCTGTTTTGACCCCGATCCCCGGCGCGCCAGGGACGTTATCCACGCTGTCGCCTGCCAGTGCTTGTACGTCGACCACGCGCTCGGGGCCTACACCGAACTTGGCCTCAACCCCTTCGCTGTCGATACGGATGTTTTTCATGGCGTCGAACATCTCGACCCCGCCACCGACCAGCTGCATCAAGTCTTTGTCCGACGAGATGATGGTGCAGCGTCCGCCCTGCTCCCGCGCCTTTACTGCAAGTGTCGCGATGATGTCGTCGGCCTCGTAGCCCTCCATCTCCTCGCAAGCGATATTGAAGGCTCGGGTGGCCTCCCGGGTGAGTGGGATCTGCGGACGCAGATCCTCCGGCATGGCCTCCCGGTTCGCCTTGTACAGATCGTACATATCGTTGCGGAAGGTATGGGAGCCCTTGTCGAAGATCACCGCAATATGGGTGACGTCGCTACCCAGATTGCCCTCCACATAGCGCTGCAACATGTTGCAAAAGCCCGACACAGCACCGATGGGCAGCCCGTCCGATTTGCGCGTCAGCGGCGGCAAAGCGTGATAGGCCCGGAAAATGAAGGCCGAGCCATCTATAAGATGCAGGTGGCAGCCTTTGCCGAAAGCCACTACACTTTGCCCTCAAATGAGCGGTGAATGTATTTCTTGTCGCAATAGGGGCAGATGACATAGCCAACATCTTTCGGGATTTGCAGCCACACACGCGGGTGACCCAAGGCGCCTTCGCCACCATCACAAGCGACGCGCCAGGCATCCACAATTTCAATTTCCGGATCATCTGTGGAGGTGGAGTGCGCCATGTCTTTTCCTTGCTAAAGTCTCGCGCATCATAGCTTTGATATGCCCGCCCACAAGGGGCTCAGGGCGGCAAAATGCGCCAAGCAACATGCGCCGCCACAGGCGGCACAATTGGATCACGTCTCTTTTGCGAGCATCCGGCTCAGGTTGCGCCCGCCGATGATATGCACGTGCAGATGCGGTACCTCCTGCACCCCATTCTCACCGGCATTGGAGATCGCGCGGAAGCCATCCTCGCTGACACCTTCCAACTCGCAGACCTTTCCGATGGCACGCATGAATCCCACGATTTCCGCATCTGACGCTTCCTGCGTGAAATGATCCATCGAGACATAAGCGCCTTTCGGGATCACCAGCACATGGGTTGGCGCTTGTGGATAAAGGTCGCGAAAAGCCAGCGCATGCTCGCTCTCATAAACTGTCGTGTTGGGTATCTCGCCGCGTAATATTTTCGCGAAAATATTGTTGGGATCGTAGTCAAAGGCCATCGCTGGGCTCCGTTAGTCGGTGAACAGATAATCGACGTCAAGAATATCGCGGGCCGTCTCCGCTGGCACGTCCAAAAACGTGGAAAGCGCGATTGAATTCGCCTCTTTGTCCATGCCTTCGCTCACCCTGAGATAGCCCAAAAATTCGGCGTCACGAATTTGCTCGCTTTCATGCCGGAAATTCTCGCGCACTGTGGGCAGCACGCGCTTAAAGGTGGTCTGTGGCGCATCCTGCCCGACCAAACCCACCCTGACCGCATGGCCCGCGAGATATTCCTCGCTGAAATTGCACTCGATCTCCAAAAGCTTGGTGGTGCAATTGTCGGCAAACAGGTCCGGGAGCAGTCCCAAATTGGATGGATCAAGACAGATAGCCATCCGGTCGGTGTCAAAACTGTCGTAGAGCAGCCGCATCAGCGCGCGTCTGTGGCGGGTGCGTTTCTCCAAAGAGCTTTGAATACCACCCAAGTCAGGAAGCTCCGCATGCTCCTCGTCGAAGACATACTCAACGCCTCGAAGTCCGGTTTTCTCGGCGATCCGCGCGCGCAGGCGTTTGGCGACATGCCATTTTTTGCATGTAATAACGTAAAGCGTGCGGTCCTGACCAAGACGCGCTGCCTGTTCCCAAAAGCGCGGGGCGAAACGGCGTCCAACCCGGCCCTGTCCCGTCAGAAACTTGAAAAGCGCGTGCCCCTCGTTGGAGGTCTGAAACTCCATCTGCTCCGAGGCATAGAGCTCCCCCAACCGCGCCTTTAGCTTTGCTGCATCAGAAGAGATTTTGCGCGCAAACAGAAAATCCTGGCTCAAAAGCAGGTCGAACTGGTCGTTGTAGAACGTCACTGGCATCCCGTAATCGCTGAACATCAGAAAGGTGAGGGTGCGCGTCTCTATCTCATTCGACGGCACCAGATGTCGGACCAGCGTTTGAAAAAAGGTCTCATCGGGGATCCAGGTCGTACGAAAAAACCGCATCACATCTTTGCGCGCCTTTACGAAATCTAGCACTTTCTCGACCGTGGTGCGGCGCAAGCACCACCATTGGGAACCGATCATCATCTGCAGATCATCAGGGACCGAACGACGCCAGCCCATAGATTTTTGAAATTCGTAGCTCGTGTAAAACAGGCGCGTTTGGGTGCGTTCGTTAAAGAAGTGCCGGTAGATCAACCGGTCGTCCCGCATCCCCGTCTGGATCCAGTCGGACGTGAAGAAATCGAAGCTCTCAATGTAGTCGACATCGTTGTCGTCCAGGACGGCATGCGCGTATCTGGCGGATTTGATCGGCATGCAATCGCCTGAAAGCAGATAAACATGGCTCGCGCGCGGGAAAGCATCGAGCGCAACCTCAATTGTATTCAGAGTGGCCTGCACCAACGACCACTCCCCCCAGCCGCAGCGCACGCGTTTCTTGGCAAAGATGACGTTTGGATTGTCGGCTAGCGCGTCTTTGATTTGCTTGAAATCTTTAGCGTTGGAAGAGGCGTCAAAATGGATCGACATATAGTCGCCCGCCGCCGTTAACCGTTCCGCTTGCTCAATGATCGCGCCCGGGTCTTTGTGGCACAGCAGGATGAAAGCGATGTTTGCCATGGTTGGTTGCAGGCCTTTGCGGCGCGTCCGAGAACTCAGGTTCTCCCAACTAACCTTATAGCGTGTTGAATTTACAACCCTTGTTTGCTTATGTGGCGGCGTTTGTGGCCAAAATATAAACAATCGGCCTGTGTTTGAGGAGTATTGAGCAATGGGGTTCCCAGGCACCTGGATGACGCAATCGCAAAGCATGCTCTACCGCGTGGTGCCGAAATGCGCCTGCTCCTCTATCGGCCAGATCATGTACTACTCTGACCATGGCACCTATTTTGACGGCGACATCCACGACGCAAAGGACGGCATCCATAAATGGGCGATGGAAGACAGCCAGCCGCTGATTGAAGCGCAAGCAACCTCCCATGAAAGCTACGCCTTCACCTGCGTACGTAACCCGTACGGTCGCATCCTGAGCTCATTTTTCGACAAAATTTGCGGCATTCAACGCAATGGCAAACGCTATCGCGGCAATCTGGTGCCGCTCCTGGTGCAGAAATACGGGATCGAAGTGGGCGACCCGGAAACCGGGTTCGAGTTCGACCAGATCAAGAGCTTCCGCCGCTTCCTGCTGTTTGCCCGCGACACGATCCGCTGGCGCCGCCCGATGGACCCCGACATTCACTGGTCCGCCATGTCAGGCCATATCTCGACCTTCATCGTCAATGGCGGGCGTTACAACAAAATCTTCTTCACCGAACATTTCAATGACGGGATGAAAGACGTGCTCAGCGCAACCGAGACACCGGTAACAGTCGATATCGATCAGGTGCCCCGGTTCAACGAAAGCGAGGGGCACGGCCCCAAACGCGCGCACCCTATTGAGGACTATTTCGACGACCTTTCCATGCATCTGGTTTTTGAGATGTACAAACGCGACTTCCAGCTTTTCAAATACGATTTCGACAACCCAGGAAACAAAATGCCCATTGGCGACATTGACCTGGATGAGGTTCACGCAAAACTAGGCGATTGAAAAAGCGCGCGACCTCTCGCGCGCTTTCGTTCTTTCAAAAGGGCTGCGACTTAGCCGTCGATAATCGCGTTCAGCGTCGCTGAAGGGCGCATGACTTTCGCCGCAGCTTCCGCCATTACGTTGTAGTAGCCACCAAGGTCCACGGCCGCGCCACGGCCCACATGCAGCTCAGAAATAATCGCCTCGGCATTGTCGCGCAGCGCTTGCGCAACGGGCGCGAAAGCGCTTGCAAGCTCCGCATTCTCGGACTGGCTTTCCAAGGCCTCGGCCCAGAACAACGCAAAGTAATAGTGGCTGTCGCGGGAATCCGGTTGGCCGACTTTGCGCCCGGGAGACCGGTTTTCATCCAACAGCTTCACGATTGCCTTATCCGCCGCATCGCCCAAGACCGCCGCTGCCGCGTTGCCGCGCGCGGTGCCTTCGAACCGCAAGGCTTCCGCAATCGCGCAGAACTCACCAAGTGAATCCCAGCGAAGATGGTTCTCTTCCATAAGCTGCTCAACATGTTTCGGGGCGGAGCCACCGGCACCCGTTTCAAACATCCCGCCGCCATTCATCAACCCAACGACCGATAGCATTTTTGCCGATGTTCCAACCTCAAGGATCGGGAACAGGTCGGTCAGGTAATCCCGCAACACGTTGCCAGTGACGGCAATGGTGTTTTCGCCTTTGAAAATTGTCTCAAACGCAAGGGTGGTCGCCTCAGTAGGCGCGAGGAACTTGATGTTGTCCAGTTCGCCGGCGGCTTCAAGCAGCGGCGTTACCATCGCGATAAGCTCGGCGTCATGCGGGCGCGTCGCGTCCAGCCAGAACACTGTGTCAAACCCGGTCGCGGCTTTGCGCGCAAGCGCAAGGTCGACCCAGTTTTTGACTGATTCAGGCCGGGTCGAGGCCATGCGCCAAATGTCGCCCGCCTGCACTTGGTGGGAAATCAACTCCTCCCCACTTGCCGACAAGACACTGACCGTGCCATCGCCTGCGATCTCGAATGTCGTGGGGTGGGAGCCGTATTCCTCGGCCTTTTTGGCCATCAGCCCCACATTTTGCACCGTCCCCGCTGTGACCGGGTCCAAAGCGCCGTTCGCTTTGCAATAGTCTACGGCCGCCGCATAGATACCTGCATAAGAGTTATCAGGGATAACGCAGGTCACATCCTGCTCTGCGCCACCTGGGCCCCAGGCCTTGCCACCGGCCTTAATGACCGCTGGCATGGAGGCATCAATGATCACGTCAGACGGCACATGGAAATTCAAGATGCCCTTGTCAGAGTTGACCATGTAAAGCGGCGGACGCGCGGCTAGCGTCTCTGCGATATCCGCAAGGACGGCTTCGCCAGACGGATCGCCGCTGAGCGTATCCATCATCACACCAAGGCCCGCATTCGCGCTGGCGCCCAGCTTTGCAATAGTGTCCGCATGCTTTTCAAACACAGGCGCCAAGTAGCGTTGCAGCGCGTGGCCGAAGATGATCGGGTCCGAGACCTTCATCATCGTGGCTTTCATGTGCAAGGAATAGAGCGTGCCATTCGCAGCAGTCGCGGCGATGGTGTCATCAATAAAGGCGCGAAGGGCCTGGCAGGACATGAAGCTGCCATCGATGATCGTTCCTGCGGGGTAGCTCAGCCCTTCGGCCAGCAACGTTTTTGTACCATCAGCACCGGTGTGAACGATCTGAAGCGGGCCGTCGACCTGCGCTTCGCTCAGCGTGACCGAGACTTCGTTAGACCGGAAATCACCGCCGGACATGGTCATCACATTGGTGCGGCTCTCGGGAACCCATTCACCCATCCGATGTGGGTTGGAGCGCGCAAAGGCCTTGACCGCTGCTGGCGCGCGACGGTCAGAATTGCCCTCGCGAAGCACTGGGTTCACCGCCGAGCCTTTGACCGCGTCGTAGCGGGCCCGAATTTCCTTTTCCTCATCGCTGGAAGGCGCATCAGGATAATCGGGAATAGCAAAACCCTGAGCTTGAAGCTCGGCAATCGCTTCCATCAGCTGTGCCACCGAGGCCGAGATGTTGGGAAGCTTGATAACATTCGCCTCGGGCGCGGTCACGATATCGGCCAGTGCTGCCAGATCGTCAGACTGGCGCTGCGCCTCGGACAGGTAGTCTGGGAAGACCGCCAGAATCCGGCCTGCGAGCGAGATATCGCGCTCCACCACATCGATCCCGGCCGCAGACGCAAATTTGCGCACGATTGGCAGTAGCGAGGCAGCCGCAAGCTGCGGGGCTTCATCAGTTTTTGTGTAGATCAAGGTCGGGCGGGAGGAAGTATCGTCACGAGGCATAGATTTGCTTTCAAAGAAGTCATGTATAGTCCTATCACCCCGGACTTAGGGGTCGGGATCAGTATACTACCGTATACCGCACGCAGCAATTGCCTTTTTCGATGGATGAAAATCAATCCCGATCCAGATAAGCGCGACAAGTTGCCTCTCCGCAGACATACCCACGTCAACAAGTGATCTCCATGAAATTGATCAATCGACCCTAGCGTCGTAGGCTCCGATGATGACTGAACGTTCCGACACCCCCGCCCTCGAAATTGCACGCCAGCGTGCAGCCTACGGAAGACAGCAAAGTGACGGCGTGCTGGTGATCCGGTCTATCGCCATGCCCGCTGACACCAACCCGGCCGGGGACATTTTCGGCGGCTGGATCATGTCGCAGATGGATTTGGCCGCAGGCAATCTGGCCGCGCGCATCTCCCAAGGGCGCAGCGCCACTGTGGCCGTAGAGGGCATGGAATTTCTGCGCCCCGTAAAGGTCGGTGACGAGGTCACGCTCTACGCCAACCTGATCAAGGTCGGGCGCAGTTCCATGCGCATCCATATCGATGTCTGGGCCCGCCCCCGATATGAACGCCAGGCCAATAAGGTCACTTCTGCAGATTTCGTATTCGTCGCACTGACAGACGAAGGCAAACCGCGTTCTATCTCTGAAGTACCTGACCCATCATAGAAGAGACGGGATCAGATAGGAGGACGAAACGCGTAGCGCTAGCCCAGACCCTTCTCCGCAAAAAGCGCCTTCAAATCCACTTCCGGCCGTGGCCCGATATGGGAAATCACCTCAGCTGCCGCTGCGCAGCCCATCTGGCCTGAACGTTCCAAATCGGCACCCGAGATCATGCCGTAGATGAAGCCCGCCGCGAATTGATCACCCGCGCCGGTCGCATCCACCGGAGTGACGGTTTGAACCGGTACATCCACGCGTGTCGCGCCTTGTCGGATGGCCACGCCATCACCAGAGCGCGTGCAAACCACCAAGCCACATTCGGCTGCGGCCGCATCCAATGCGGCATCGACATCGGAAACTTCATAGAGCGAAAGCAGCTCTGCCTCATTGCCGATCACAAAGCTCAGGTTGTTGCGAATAAGCCCACGGAAGTCGGCACGGTGCCGGTCGACGCAGAAAGGGTCGGACAGCGAAATGCCAGCTTGCGCGCCTGCAGCTACAGCCGCGTCGGCGGCGGTGCGGAACGCTTCTTTGCCCGGGTCCTTGTCAAACAGATAGCCTTCCAGAAACAACACATCGCAATCACCCGCCACGTCGAGCGGTACATCAGACGCGCTCACTTCGGAGGAGATGCCTAAATATGTGTTCATGGACCGCTCGCCGTCGGGGGATACAAAGATCATCGAGCGTGAAGTTGGCAAATCCGCAGCCGCTACAGGCGGGTTCGGGAAAGCTGTGCCTTCATCAGCCAAAGTTGATGCGTATTTGCGCCCCAAGGCGTCATCTGCGACGCGGCCAATAAAGGCGGTCTTCGCGCCTAGCACCCCAAGACCTGCCAGCGTATTCGCGACCGATCCACCTGGCGTCTCCACCCGGCCTTCCATTGCGGCGTAAAGCACCTCCGCGCGGTCGCGCTCCACCAGCTGCATAATGCCTTTCTCGATCCCCATATGGTCCAGAAACGTGTCGCTGGCTTGGGAGATCACGTCAGACACGGCATTGCCGATGCCCACGACTTGGTAGGTTTTGCTCATAGGGTTTTGTCCTCATAGGGGCAGAGATCGCGGATCAGGCAGTTTCCGCACATTGGTTTTCGCGCTTTGCACACGTAGCGGCCATGCAGGATCAGCCAGTGGTGCGCGTGATGCTGAAATTTGACCGGTACATGGTCCTCGATCGCGCGCTCGACCGCGTCGACGTCCTTGCCGGGGCAAATCCCCGTCCGGTTGCCGATGCGAAAGATATGAGTATCAACCGCTTGAGACGGATGCCCCCACCACATGTTTAGCACGACGTTAGCGGTTTTGCGCCCGACCCCGGGGAGGGAAATCAGCGCAGCGCGGGAGCTAGGCACCTCGGAATTGTACTCATCAACAAGAATTTGGCTTAGCTTGATGACGTTCTTGGCCTTGTTACGGTAGAGGCCAATCGTCTTGATATGCTCAATCAGCCCCTCCTCTCCCAGGGCCAACATCTTCTCGGGCGTGTCGGCAATGGGGAACAACTTCTCAGTCGCCTTGTTCACGCCCACATCCGTCGACTGCGCAGACAGGGCCACGGCCACAACCAGCGTATAGGCATTGGTGTGGTTCAGCTCGCCTTTCGGTTCGGCCTCAGCGGCCTCAAACCGGGCGAAAATCTCGTTCAGCGTATTGTAGCCAAGTTGCTTTGCCATCCCGCCCCTATGCCAAACCGGCCCTGCTCCGGCAAGCGGCTTTGCGCAAAGGGCAGGTTTCGGGTCGATCAGCCGCGCGCGCTGTCTTAGCTTGGCCTCAACAGATGCAAAGGTGAGCGATATGACGGATGAAACCACCTCCTACCACTACGCGGTAATCAAGCGCGCGATTGACACCATAGACGCGGGCGGCAGCGAGCTGTCTTTGGATGACCTCGCCGCGCGGATGAATATGAGCCCCGCGCATTTTCAGCGGCTCTTCAGCAAATGGGCCGGCGTGTCGCCGAAGCGCTACCAGCAATATCTGACCTTGGGCCATGCCAAGGCGCTGCTGGAGGCGAATTTCACGACCCTAGGCACGGCGAATGCGGTTGGGCTGTCAGGTTCGGGCCGCTTGCACGATTTATTTCTTAGATGGGAGGCCATGAGCCCCGGTGCCTTCGCGCAGAAAGGCGCGGGCCTGACGATTTTCTGGGGCTGGTTCGAAAGCCCATTCGGCCCGGCTCTGGTCATGGGCACTGACAAAGGCATTTGCGGCCTGGGTTTCTCCGCAGAGATGGGAGAAGAGGAGGCGATGGAAGACCTCGTCTCCCGCTGGCCCAATGCTGAATTCGTGGAAGACCCCATGATGCTGCGCCCTTGGGTGGAAACGGCCTTCGGCGCACAAAGCGGTACCGAGAAAGCGCCCCTCTACCTGATCGGCGCGCCCTTCCAGATCAAGGTGTGGGAGGCGCTGCTCACCATCCCCTCCGGCCAGATCACCACCTATTCCGAGATCGCGGATCACGTGGGCCACCCCAAAGCCGTGCGCGCTGTCGGCACCGCCGTTGGTCGCAACCCGATCAGCTGGTTGGTCCCCTGCCACCGCGCTTTGCGCAAATCAGGCGGGCTTGGCGGCTACCACTGGGGCTTGCCGGTCAAGCGCGCGCTTTTGGCCTACGAATCTGCGCGGGCAGAGGCCGGATAGGACCATCAGACCAGCTAAAAAATGCCTGTTTTCAACAAGTTTCAAAGATGTGACGTGATCGGCGGATCGCTTCCTATCGCCACAAAACCGTGAGTTGAACGTGAGCAGCGGATACCGACATGACTTGCTACCGGCCGCGCCTCTTGCGGCACAAATTAGGATAGCCTGCCATGAAACATGTCATTCTCACCCTGCCCCTTGCCGCCCTAGTGCTGGCCGGATGCGACGCGTCCACACCGAACCAGCGCACCAAAAATGGCGCATTGATCGGGGCCGCCATTGGTGGCGCGCTCGGGGCAAACTCGACCAACGACAATAAATTCGAGCGCGGCGTGATTGGGGCCGCCATCGGCGCAGGAATCGGCGGCGCGATTGGCAATGAGCTGGACAAACAAGCGGATGAGCTGCGCCGTGATCTCGGCCGGGAAGTCGGCGTCGTCAATACCGGCTCAGAGCTGCGTGTGACCATGCCGCAAGACCTGCTCTTTGCCACTGACAGCGCGCAATTGCGCGGCGATCTGGTGGCCGATCTGCGCACCGTCGCCCGCAGTCTGAACGAATATCCCAACTCCACGATCCTGGTGATCGGCCATACCGACAGCACCGGGAGCCCGGGCTACAACCAGAACCTTTCGGAACGCCGAGCAATCACCGTCTCGAACGTTTTGCGCTCCGAAGGGGTCTCCTCCGTGCGCTTGCGTAGCATTGGTCAGGGCGAGGCGCAGCCCGTTGCGTCCAACAATACCGCCGCAGGCCGTGCCCAAAACCGTCGCGTCGAAATCATCATACGACCAAACGCCGCGTAAAGGCGGCTTCAGGGCCGGGCCTCTTTTGTGAACGCTTTCCCCCTTAACAAACTGGCCCGGCCCGCTTAGGGTCTCCATCATAAACCACGCCAAAATGGCGGGACACATAACCGAGGCAGGTAACCATGACCCTAAAGACACTAGGATTTGTCTGTGCGGCGGCATTTGCGCTGACAGCATGCGACAGCACCACAGGATTTGACACACGCAACGCCAATAAGGCGCAAACCGGCGCAGCTATTGGCGGCGTTTTGGGCGGCTTGATCGGCGCGTCGAGCTCCGACAACAAATTGCTCAAAGGCGTCGTTGGCGCAGGCATTGGCGCGGCGGCTGGCGGCGTGATCGGACAGCAGCTCGACAAACAGGCCCAAGATCTTCGCCGCGATGTGCCAAACAAAGACATCGCGATTGAAAATACCGGCTCGGAGTTGAAGGTGACGCTGCCGCAAGGGTTGCTCTTCGCCTCCGACAGCGCCGTTCTGACGCCAGCCTTGGAAAACGATCTGCGCGCGATCGCGGGCAACCTCAACAGCTACCCCAACAGCACAATCCGGGTCGTCGGCCACACGGATGATACAGGCTCGGACGCCTACAATTATGATCTGTCGGACCGGCGCGCGGCCGCCGTCAGCTGGGTTCTGCAAGGCTCCGGCGTTGCGCCTAACCGCCTGCTCGCTGTTGGCATGGGGGAGACGCAACCGGTCGCCTCAAACCTGTCGGAAGAGGGCAAGGCGCAAAACCGCCGGGTCGAGATCATCATCCGCCCGAACGCGGCGTAAATCCCGAAAACCGGTCCTCGGTCCCATGCGAGGACCGGTTTTTGTTTGCTGCAGCCCCCGCTTGGTCATATAATTTTACCAATTCTTCCGGGGTCGCCATGCCATTTCAAAAAGTCATATCCGAAAAGCTCGCCGATGCGGTCGTCAAACAGATCGAGCTGCTGATCCTGCGCGGCATTTTGCGCCCGGGTGACAGACTGCCGTCAGAGCGCGACCTCTCTGAAAAGCTTGGTGTCTCCCGCCCCTCATTGCGCGAAGCCATCGCAACTCTGCAAGACCGCGGACTGCTTGAAACCCGTGCTGGCGCAGGCGTTTTTGTGGACAACGTGATGGGGGCCGAGTTTTCCGAAACTCTGGTACGCCTTTTCGCCGATCACAGCGAAGCCGTGTTTGACTACATCTCCTTCCGCCGTGACATGGAGGGAATGGCCGCCGAACGTGCCGCAAATGTCGGATCGGACACTGATTTGAAGGTGATCGACACGGTGTATCGCAAAATGGAAGCCGCCCATTCAAAACGCAACCCAGCCGAGGAAGCGCAGCTCGATGCCGAGTTTCACCTTTCGATCATCGAGGCCAGCCACAACGTGGTCATGCTGCATATGATGCGGGCCATGTTTCAGTTGCTGCGCGAGGGCGTCTTCTACAACCGCCAGGTGATGTTTCGCCAACGCACAACGCGGGACACGCTTCTCGACCAACACCGCGCGATAAACGATGCGCTGCAGGCCCGCGACCCAGGCGGCGCGCGCGCCGCGGTCGAAGCCCATTTGAGCTATGTCGAAGCCAGCCTCGCCAACCAGAAGCGCAGCGACCGCAATGAAGCCATCGCCGTGCAAAGGTTGGAGCAGGAAGCCGCGCGCTAACCTTCTTTTGGCGGCGCTCCACCCGCGAAATTGTTGCCACCCTGATAATTGCAAGGGTCTTCCTGCATCTGCAGATGCAATTCGCTTCCCTCATAGGGGTGCGCGCGTGCAAGTGTTTCATCAAATTCGATGCCCAAACCGGGCGCATCAGGTGGCGTGATGAACCCGTTCTCCACCCTGATCGTCCCGCCGATAAGCTCGTCGTGAAAGGTGGCTTCGATACTTTCGCACATCAAAAGATTCGGGATCGACGCGCCCAGATGCACATTCGCAGCCCATTCCACGGGGCCCGCATAGAGATGCGGTGCAATTTCGGCGTTGAAGACTTCCGCGATTGCGGCGAGCTTCTTCATCTCCCAGATGCCACCTGCCCGGCCAAGCGCTGGCTGCAATATCTTGGCCCCCCCGCTGCGCAAGACCGTGGCGAATTCGGCTTTCGTGGTCATGCGCTCCCCCGTGGCCACCGGGATGCGCACGGCGTCGGCAACAGCCTTGAACTCCAATAGGTTGTCCGGTGGGATAGGTTCTTCGTACCAAAGCGGCGCAAAGGGCTCCAAGGCCTGACCAAGCCGGATCGCGCCCGCCGTGTTAAACTGCCCATGCGTGCCAAACAGCAGATCTGCGCGGTCGCCCACGGCCTCCCGGATCGCCTTGCAAAAAGCCACGGACAAGGAAATGTCGCTCATTGCCGGCTGATGCCCACCCCGGATCGTGTAGGGCCCGGCCGGGTCAAATTTCACCGCCGTATAGCCGCGGTCGACGCAATCAAGCGCCGCCTCCGCAGCCATTTCAGGCGAGGTCCAGAACGCGCCCATCTCCTGATGCTCAAGCGGATAGAGGTAGGTATAGGCGCGCACGCGGTCATTCATCCGGCCGCCCAAAAGCGCCCAGACCGGACGCCCGCGCGCCTTGCCCAAAATGTCCCAACACGCAATCTCAAGGCCCGAAAACGCCCCCATGACCGTGGGGTCCGGCCGCTGTGTAAACCCGGACGAGTAGGCACGGCGAAACATCAGCTCGATATTTTCGGGGTTTTCGCCGTCCATATGCCTCGCAAAAACGTCCTTCACGACCGCGACCTGCACCTCCGGTGCGATTGCCGAAGCATAAACCTCGCCATAGCCCACAAGACCTGTATCGGTGACGAGCTTGACAAAGATCCAATAGCGCCCGCCCCAACCCGGCGCAGGTGGGGCCACAATGAAGCATTCCAAATCAACAAGGCGCATCGCACCCACCCTTCATTGTTTCAAAAATATCCCGGGGAGCGCGAGGGGCTGGCCCCTCGCCCGCCGCGGGGCCGAAGGCCGCGCAAAACCTCGTGCGCGCGTCAGCGCTCATTTAAACAGAATGACATTGCGCCGGGCCGCGCCCGAGCGCGTATCGGCGATCGCTTCATTGATCTGGTCCGGCCGCCACCGCCCTGAGATCAGCTCATCGAGCTTCAATCGCCCTTGTTGGTAAAGGTCTACCATCCAAGGAATGTCGCGCCGCAAAACGGTATCTCCCATCTTCGTGCCCTTCATCCCCTGCCCCAAAGCACCGAGGATCACCGGCTCATATTGCGCGGTGGCCCCCGAATGCGGCATGCCAACGATGTAGACATTGCCCGCAGGTGCGAGGTAGCGCAGGGCCTGCTCAAAGGCGGGTATCGCGCCCACGGTCACAAACACCGCGTCCGCCATCCGTCCGCCCGTGATCCGGGCGACCTCTTTCCAAGGCTTTTCCGCGTTTGCCAAGACTCCATCGGTCGCGCCAAATTCGCGGGCAACGTCGAGCTTTTCGTCCAGCACATCCATCGCAATAACCCGCGCCGCCCCAGCAATGGCAGCGCCTTGTATCGCGTTCAGGCCAACCCCGCCCGCGCCAATCACAACGACATTCTGCCCGGGGCGCACGCCCGCCGTATTCACGACCGCGCCGACTCCTGTGATGACGCCACATGACAAAAGGCAGGCCGCATCCATCGGCATATCGTCGGAAATACGGGCAATTTGGCTCTGGTCCACAACCGCACGCTCGGCAAAGGCACCGCACGCCAGCCCATGCTGCATCACACCGCCGTCAGCCGCCTTCAACGGCCCTGCGTCGCGGTCATACTCCGTTGAACACTGCACAGGTTGGCCCGTAGCGCATGACGCGCAGGTCCCGCAGGCGCGGATCAGTGTGACCAAAACGGCTTCCCCAATCGCATAGTCTTTCACACCGTCGCCAATCGCCGCGATCCGGCCAGCGGCCTCATGGCCAAATACCGCCGGCAAGGTCGAGCCCCATCCGCCATCAATGAAAGACAGATCTGAGTGGCAAATTGCGCAGGCTTCGAGGGCAACCTCAACCTCGCCGCTTCCGGGCTCGGCCAATTCAACCTCTTCAACCACCAAAGGCGCGTTGAACTCATGACAAACCGCGGCTTTCACCAAAGGCATGGCGGCTTTCTCCCTGCAAACATGTCGACCCAGACTGTGCGCGTAAAAAGCAAACCGCAAGCCGGTTTGCGACATGGTCCGCCAGATTGCGCTTGAACTGACGCAAGGATAGGGTCCACCGATGGAAAAAATTGCGCTCAGTACTGCCTCGCTCGCCTATCGCGATGAGGGCCCGAAAGAGGGGCCGCCCATTGTTTTTGCAAACTCGCTCGGAACCACGATGGCGCTCTGGGAGCCGCTTCTGCCACACTTGCCGGACGGCTTACGGGTGATCCGTTATGACATGCGCGGCCATGGCGGCTCGGATATGCCCGACCCGCCATATTCCATGGGGGCGCTGGTCAGAGACGCCGAAGACCTTATGGACGCGTTGGAGCTTCGAGACGCGCTCTTTGTTGGCCTCTCCATCGGCGGGCTGGTCGCGCAAGGTCTGGCCACCAAAAGGCGCGACCTGATGCGCGGCATGGTGCTGTCCAATACGGCCGCCAAGATTGGCACAGAAAAAATCTGGCAAAGCAGGATCGACGCCATCCGCGCAGGCGGGCTTGAAGCAATTGCCGATGCAACAATGGAGCGCTGGTTCACCCGGACCTACCGCGCCACGCCAGACCTCAAGACCTGGCGCAAGCTGCTCACGGACACAGCCCCAGAAGGCTATATCGGCTGCGCCCAAGCGATTTCCGGCACGGACTTTTACACAACCACCGCGGCGCTCACGCTGCCAACGCTTGTCATCGCAGGAAGCGAGGACGGCGCGACACCCGCGGACCTGGTGCGCGAGACGCAAGGGCTTATTCGCGGCAGCCAGTTTCAACTTATCCGCCGGTCCGGCCACTTGCCTTGCGTGGAGCAACCCGAAGCATATGCGCAAGCTCTTACACGGTTCATGAAAGAAATCGGCCATATCTGAGACCTGCGCAAAAGAACAAAGGCTTGCAGATCGCGGACATTCACTGTCTGACTGTCTGACAGCTGAACCTGTAAACCTGAAATGAAGACCAACGCCGTCACATTCATCCTGATCACCGTGATGCTCGATGCCATGGGCATCGGGCTGATCCTGCCCGTCATGCCGGAGCTGATAACTGAGGTCGGCTCCACAGATATTGCCCATGCGGCCATTGGTGGTGTCGCGAATTTGGTGGAAATTTGAAGTTGGCGTAATCTCCGGGTCAACA
>JAPORH010000115.1 GCA_026710325.1 Litoreibacter sp.
GGCGCTTTCAAGCCCAAAATCGAAGGCTATTTCGCCGTGAGTCGTGTACCGTGACGGCAGCCATATCGTGCCCGTTCATGTGGGCGATCCTGTGAAATGCAAAATGATCTCCGACATGCTGCTCGAAGACCATGGCATCTACGTTCAACCTATCAATTTCCCGACCGTACCGCGCGGAACGGAGCGTTTGCGCTTCACACCATCGCCCGTTCACACACCGCGCAAAACAGATGCGCTTGTTTCCGCATTGGACACATTATGGTCCCATTGTGCTCTCAATAGGGACAAGGTCGCAGGCTAACCTTCTTCCTGCGTGCATCTGAACCACTCTTTATGTTAACAAGACGGAAAGAGCCTGTCTGGGGACGAATCGCAGGCTAAGGGACTGTTAAGTTAGCAATTTGAGTGGCGGGCAGAGGCTAATGCTGGGGCGAAAGTCACATTCCGAGTCGGACGGCGTGCATGTCAAGCGGAGTTTTGATGACTTCGAGGTACAGCTAGGCGACCTCATGCGCGGCGAGCGCGCGACGCTCGGAAAATCTCTGCTCGACGTTCAACGCGAACTCAAAATTAAAGCAAACTATATCGCGGCCATTGAGAACGCTGACCCGTCCGTATTCGAAACCCCTGGATTTATTGCAGGCTACGTCCGCTCATATGCGCGCTTTTTGGGGCTCGATCCTGACTGGGCTTTTGATCGCTTCTGCGAAGAATCCGGATTTTCTGGTGTAGAAGGGCTTTCAGCGACAACTGCCGCAACATCGAAGGGCAAAGCGAGCCCATCCATGGGGCTTAAGTTGCGTGAAGATCCGATCATGCAACCCAAAGCGCCCTTCGTTCCTGCCGGCGAGAGTGTCTTCGCGCGCATCGAACCTGGCGCCGTCGGGTCTGTAGTCGTCATGTTGGCCCTTATTTCGGCGCTTGGTTTTGGGGGATGGACCGTTCTTAACGAGATCCAACGCGTGAACTTCGCTCCGGTTGAACAAACCGCCGGGGTCGCGACCGAGGTCATTGGTCTGCAAACCGGAACCACAGGTGAAGTTGCGCCGGTTACGAATACGCGTTTTACCGCACCGACGCCGGATGCGCTGGACCGTCTTTATCGTCCACAAGTCTTGGAAGCACCCGTGTTGACCGCACGGGATGGACCGATCGCGTCGCTGGACCCCAACACAACGGGTGCTTTGGTTGATGCTGTCGCCGCCTTCCAGGCAGAGCTTGAGGTTGCGCGCACTGAGGTGGACGCGCCGGTCCTTCCTGCGCCGCCGCAAGTGCTCGAAGAAGACAAGCCTGATGTTGTCCTATTTGCCGTACGCCCCGCTTGGGTTCGTGTGGCGTCAACCGATGGGACTATTCTATTTGAGAAAATTCTTGATGCAGGCGAGCAATACGTACTGCCGCAATCCGATGAGCCACCGTTGTTGCGTGCCGGCAATTCAGGATCAGTCTTCTTCAATGTGAAGGGCGAAACTTATGGTCCGGCGGGCCGCGACGGATCTGTCGTGAAAAACGTGGCTTTGGGCATTAATGCCTTAAAAGAAAACTATGCCAAAGCTGACACTACGGAAGCTGTCTTGGCGGAGACGCTCAAGGCTATGGCAGACACCGAAGTTGAAGCCGATCCGGACGCGACCATCACCCAATAAACCCGCGACACGTTGGCGCTTTAGATTGCGCCTGAGCGCCAGCTGTCTATATTAGTTTACAGCTGTTTTCTGCGGAGTTGATCCCAAATGTCCCTGCATTCCATTCGGCCTTGGCGCCAGATTGACCGCCGCGCGTCGCGCAAGATTATGGTGGGAAACGTGCCGGTTGGCGGCGACGCACCGATCACCGTTCAGACTATGACCAATACGGTCACGACGGATGTGAAAGGCACGATTGAGCAAGTTCAGGCTTGCGCAGAAGCGGGGGCCGATATCGTTCGGATCTCTGTCCCAGATGAGGCGTCGTCGAAAGCGCTGAAGGAGATTGTCCCGGAAAGCCCTGTACCGATCGTGGCCGACATTCATTTTCACTACAAGCGCGGGATCGAGGCGGCGGAGGCCGGTGCAGCTTGCCTCAGGATCAATCCCGGTAATATCGGCGATGAAACCCGGGTGAAGGAAGTCATCAAGGCGGCCCGTGACCACAATTGCTCTATACGTATTGGGGTCAACGCAGGCTCGCTCGAAAAGCACCTGCTTGATAAATACGGTGAGCCGTGCCCGGATGCGATGATAGAAAGCGGGCTCGACCATATCCGCATTCTCGAAGACAACGATTTTCACGAATACAAGATCAGTTGCAAAGCGTCGGACGTGTTCATGGCCGCCGCTGCCTATCAGGGGTTGGCGGAGCAGACCGATGCGCCGATCCATCTAGGAATTACTGAGGCTGGCGGCCTTGTTTCAGGTACCATCAAATCTGCCATAGGACTTGGCAACCTACTTTGGATGGGCATTGGCGACACGATCCGCGTTTCCTTGTCTGCCGACCCGGTGGAAGAGGTGAAGGTCGGCTATGAGATCCTCAAGTCACTTGGCCTCAGGCATCGCGGGGTAAACATCATTTCCTGCCCGTCTTGCGCGCGTCAGGGCTTTGACGTGATCGCGACGGTGGCGGAGCTGGAAAAGCGGCTTGAGCATATCAAGACGCCGATGAGCCTGTCGATCATCGGCTGCGTTGTGAATGGCCCGGGTGAAGCGCTGATGACCGATGTTGGTTTCACCGGCGGCGGTGCAGGGTCTGGCATGGTGTACATGGCCGGGAAGCAGGATCATAAGCATAGCAATGAGGGCATGATCGAGCACATCGTCGGATTGGTCGAGAAACGCGCGGCTGAACTAGACGCGGAAGACGCGGTTGCCGCGGAATAACCTATGTTTAAATCGACCATCGCTGTCGCCGTACTGGCCCTTATTGGTTTCGGGGCTTTTGTGCGCTTTAACCCTGTAAACCCCGATAGTTTTCATGTGGACCCGGAAACCGTGGAGCGCCCCTCTTATCCCGGGCACGTCTTGGTACGTCCGGGCGGGGATATTGAACCGACGCAATATGCAGATGCGTCAGCCGCAGTCGCAGAAAGGCTTGAAGAGGTTATTCTCTCTACACCTCGAACCACTTTGCTGGCGGGCAATCTTCAAGACGGTTGGGCCAGCTACGTGACACGCAGCAGCTTGTGGGGCTTCCCTGACATCGCTTCAGTCAAACTGGTCGAAGTTGACGGCGGCACCGAACTACGGGTGTATTCGCGACTACGCTACGGTTACGCGGACATGGGTGTAAACCGTGCCCGCGTCGAAAGCTGGCTGTCGCAGCTTTGAATTAAGACAGCGTGCAGCTGCCTTGTTGTTCGCGCCACATTGGAACGTTAAGCGACATCTCGCATCTTGCCATGAAGATGCGCCCGCCAACAGTCATGCAACGGACCTCACCAAGTTCGACCCGCGCGCCACCGCTGTCAGTGCAGTAGCATTCAACCGTTTTCTTGCCTGCGGCGACGGATTGGGTTGCCAAAGCCGCTGAAATCAATGTGACGATAAGCGTTATTTTCCTCATGATATGACCTTACCATAGTTGACGCCTCCCTGCCAATCGGGCAGCAGAGGCAATATGGTCGCAGTAGAAAAATTAGCGCAGATCACGCAGCGGTTTGAGTTCCTGGAGGCGCAGCTCGCATCAGGCGCCACTGATGATATCGCCGCTATCAGCCGTGAATACGCGGAACTCAAACCCGTGGCGGAAGAGGTGGCTGCCTTTCGCGCAATTCTCGAGGGTATCGAAAGCGCCGAGGCCATGCTCGCCGACCCGGAGATGAAAGAGCTCGCGGAAGAGGAGCTGGCGGAGCTGCGCGCGCAATTGCCGGAGGCCGAGGCTTCAATCCGTATCGCGCTTTTGCCCAAAGACGCAGCCGACGCCAAACCTGCGATGATTGAAATTCGTCCGGGCACCGGGGGAGATGAGGCCGCGCTTTTCGCTGGCGATCTTCTGAACATGTATCGCCGCTATGCCGAAGAAAAAGGCTGGAGCTTCGACATCATCGAAATGGCCGAAAGCGAGCTTGGCGGCATCAAGGAAGTCACAGCCCATGTCAAAGGGCAGGGGGTCTTTGCGCGGCTGAAATATGAAAGCGGGGTACACCGCGTTCAACGCGTTCCCGTCACCGAAAGCGGCGGGCGCATTCACACCTCCGCCGCCACTGTGGCTGTATTGCCGGAGGCTGAAGATGTCGATATCGACATTCCGGCGACCGATATTCGCATAGACACGATGCGCGCGTCTGGCGCAGGTGGTCAGCACGTCAACACCACAGATAGCGCGGTGCGGATCACGCATATGCCCTCCGGCATTGTGGTCACCAGTTCTGAGAAATCACAGCACCGCAACCGGGAGATCGCGATGCAGGTGCTGCGCGCGCGGCTCTATGATCTGGAGCGGCAGAAGATTGATGAAGCGCGCTCCGCTGATCGTAAGGCGCAGGTGGGCTCGGGGGATCGATCGGAGCGGATCCGCACCTATAATTTCCCCCAAGGCCGAATGTCGGACCACCGAATTAACCTGACGCTCTATAAGCTTGATCAGGTGATGCAGGGTGATTTGGATGAGATCATCGATGCGCTGACAGCCGATGCGCAGGCGCAGATGCTCGCGGATGAAGGGCTTTGAGCCTCAGCACCGCGCGCAACGCCGCAATCGCTAAATTGAGAGCTGCTGGAATAGAGAACCCGTCACGGGAGGCTGAGCTCCTGCTTGGAGCGGTTTTTCCGAAAACCTATGGTGACTTTGAGACGATCTTCACACCTGAATTTGAGGCGCGATACCAAGCGGTTGTAGACCGGCGCGCCAAGCGCGAACCGCTTTCGCATATCACCGGGCGACGTGCGTTTTGGGAGCATAGCTTTCATGTCTCAAGCGCCGTTCTGGATCCGCGCCCGGATACAGAAACGCTCGTTGAAGCGGCGCTAAATCTGTCTTTTTCGCGCGTTCTTGATCTGGGGACAGGCTCTGGCTGTATTTTGCTATCGCTACTTGCCGCGCGCCCTGAGGCGCGTGGCGTAGGCGTCGATATCAGCGAAGCTGCGCTTGCTGTTGCTGAGCAAAATCGCGCCATGCTTGAGCTGGAAGCGTGTGCGGAGCTTAATCAAAGCGATTGGTTTGCCAATGTGGAAGGGCAGTTTGACCTCATTGTTTCGAACCCGCCCTACATTACGGCCGAGGTGTTTGAGACGTTGCAACCCGAGGTGCGAGAATTTGAACCGAAGATCGCGCTGACGCCTCGTGGCGACGGGCTTGACTGTTACCGGGTGATAGCTGGCGAAGCCGCCAGCTATCTGCGGTCGGACGGGCATCTGATGCTTGAGATTGGGTTTGATCAAGCCGACACGGCCTCCGAAATTCTTCGTGATGCGGGCTGGTGTGACGTCACGGTTGGCAATGATCTGAGCGGCCATCCGCGTGTCATTTCAGCGAAAAGAGGCTGAAAATTCATGAGTTATTGTCGAATCAGCTTGCATATTCTCCGCACGCGTAGTTTGTTACACGTGTAAGAAGACGGTGCTTCGGCGCCCCTTACACCTAAGCCAAAAATAAGGTCTCGATCTTGCGCCGCTGGGGCGCCGCGTTTGGAAGCGGAAAAGATCGAACACTCAGACCGACAAGATAAGGCTGGAACACTTTCAAAATGAGATCACAGAAATCCCGTTCGCGCGGTAAGAACCGCAACAACAACCGCCCTTCCGGCAATATCGTCAACCGGGTCTTTGACAGCTCCGGCCCGGAAGGCAAGGTGCGCGGTACGCCGCAGCAAATTATTGAGAAATACCAACAGCTTCATCGTGACGCCCAATTGTCTGGTGATCGCGTCTCGGCGGAAAACTTTCAGCAGCATGCCGAACACTACGCCCGAATGCTGGCCGAAGCGCTGAAAGAACAGGAAGCGCGCCGCGAAGCGCATGAGGCACAGCAGGCGCAAAACCGCGAACGCCAACAGCGTGAGCGCGAGGAACGACTTGAAAAGCAGCAGGCCATGCAGAATGGCGATGCGCCGCAAGCACAATCCGAGCAACCTGCTCAGGAGAAACCGCGCCGCAGCCGCAAGCCGCGCGAAGAGGGTGATCGCGACGGGCTGGAACGTGTTCTAGGGACTGGCGATCAACCTGACGTTATCGATTTGGGCGCGGCTGATGACAGTGACAGCGGTCTTGTCGAGACAGTGGAAGCAGCGCCTGCCAAGCCGGCGCGCAAGCCGCGAAAGCCCAAGAAACCCGCTGCTGAAGCAGCTGAGCCTGCGGACGATCAACCTGCCGCAGAGTAGCTCTTAAAGGCTTTGCCTAGCGCGCGTCGAGCGCGCGGGCGAGCGCACAGAATTGTTCGAGCGAGACACGCTCGGCCCGTTCAGTGGGCGTAATTCCAGCGCTTAGCAGCCGATCTTCGAGGTCCGGAGCGATCCCTTTGAGAGAGCTTCGCAACATTTTTCTGCGTTGGTTAAACGCGGCTGCGACCAGCTTATTCAGTGTCGCTGCATCGGCCTCATATCGCGGAGCGGGCAACGCTTCGAGATGCACTACCGCGGAACGCACCTTAGGTGCAGGCACAAATGCTTCCGGCGCAAGTTCCATCACGATGCGCGGTGTGCTGCGCCATTGCGCCAGAAGGGCGAGCCGACCATAGGTCTTGCTGCCGGGCTCTGCGACAATGCGCTGCGCGACTTCTTTCTGAAACATCAACGTCAGGCTCTGCCAAAACGGCGGCCAGTCTTTCGGCGTAAGCCAACGTACCAAAAGCTCGGTGCCAACATTGTATGGCAGATTGGCCGCGACCCGTATTGGCGATGTTAGATGTGTCAGTGGATCGACTTCCAGCGCGTCGCCATTGATCACTTGAAGCTGCCTGGGATAGGCCTCCGCGATCTGTGCCAAGGCGGGTAGGCAACGTGCATCCTTCTCGATGGCAAGGACGCGCCGCGCGCCTTCGGCGAGCAGCCCACGGGTCAAACCGCCCGGGCCGGGTCCAATCTCAAGCACGTCGCAGTTGCTCAGTTCGCCCGCCTGCCGCGCAATCTTGGCGGTTAGGTTCAGGTCCAGCAAAAAGTTCTGGCCCAGAGATTTCTTTGCCGAGAGCTGATGCGTGCGGATCACCTCGGACAAAGGCGGCAGGCCGTCTATCTGCGCCATCGTTTCTCCATTTGATCAAAAATACTCAAATGGCGCCTCGGTTCGCGGCCATGTCCCACGCCAAGCGAATTGCTGCAAGTGTTGAGCTGGGATCGGCTTTTGCAGTGCCCGCAATATCGAAAGCGGTGCCATGGTCCGGTGAGGTGCGGATGAAATCCAACCCAAGGGTGACATTCACACCGCCCGCAAAGTCAATGGTTTTGATCGGGATCAAGGCTTGGTCGTGATACATCGCGATTGCCGCGTCGTAGTTTTCCCGGGCTGCGGCATGAAACATGGTGTCGGCGGGCCAGGGGCCTGTCACCTGCAACCCTTCTTGTTTCAGATTGGTGAGAAGGGGTGCAATCCAGTCAAGCTCCTCCCGCCCCATAGCGCCGCCTTCGCCCGCATGCGGATTGAGGCCGCAGACCGACAGGCGCGGGGACGGAATGCCAAAATCGCGCCTCAACGCTGCAGCGGTGATTCGCAGGGTCTCGGTGAGCAACTCCGGTGTCAGCTCGGTCGTCACCTCGCTTAGTGCGATGTGAATGGTCGCAGGGACGACGCGCAACTCGGGGCAAGCCAACATCATCACAACGCGTGACTTGCCATCAAGCGCCGCCAAAAACTCTGTATGGCCAGGATGTTTAAAACCCGCCCCATCCTTCAAAGCTTTTTTGTGTATCGGCAGCGTGCAAAGCGCGCTCGCCGCACCTGATTTCACCAAGGCCACACCGCGTTCAATCACTTCGATCACGCCCCTCGCATTGCGTGGGTCTGGTATTCCCGGCACGGCATCGCCCGCGAAACCATGGGCGAGAACGGGCAGGGGGCCTTGGGGATCATAGGCGTCTAAAGTCTCAACAACCTGAATAGGTCCCGCGACGTGACACGGATCAGCCAAAAGCACGAAGGGTGTTTCGCGCCCCTGCATGTCCCAGGCGTTCTGCGCAATCTCCAGACCAATGCCAGCAGGCTCGCCGCAGGTCAGGCAAATGGGTGTCATGGATTTTCGACAATTATTGCGTCTGCGCGCAGCTCTTCGAGGAAACTATCGGCATAAGAGGCAAGCCTTTGATTGAACAGCTGCTGGCGCACCTGGTCGCGTTCATCGACGACGGGCAGGGGCTCGCCATTTTCGTCCAACTCTGGTTCAGGTGCCGGGCCCGCATCGACGGTACGTCCGCAGAGCATCAGGAAGACAAGAAACTCTCCGTTCTGGCGGGTGAGAGCGGTAGAGTTCTCGTTATCGTCAAGCTTTGCGAGCTCAAAGGCGATATCCGACGGCACGTCTGACGCGGCCAAGGTCACCCGCTCGAACAGCTCAGGCGCCAAGGATTGAGCAGGTTTGTAAAGGTCATCGCAAGTGTCATAACGATCAGCATAGGTTTGCGCGGTTGCCTGGGCAGAGGCGCTTTGCCCGCCTGGAATGAGAATGGTCGCGTATTCCAGCGCAAGAGTGTCGGGAATTTCCGGGTCGGTTTCCTCAAGTGCACGCAGTTGAAAAATTCCGATGCCAGGACCAAGCGGGATCGGGTCGGTCACTTGGCCCGGCTCCAAGACCAGGACAGCCGCACGCAAGGCAGGTGGCACTTGGCCAATTGGAAGCCACTCCAAGCGCCCTCCGCGGTTGCGCGTCGCGGCCGCGGAGTATTGGCGCGCTGCGGCAGCAAAGGCACCTTCCGTCGTGATTGTATCGGACAGCCGTTGGATCAACGCGCGATTGGCTTCGGCATTCGGTCCTTGTGCAGGCACAATGATTTCAGACAGCAACAGCCGCACCGCACCGCGCCCCTCGGTGCGCTGCGACAAGGCGCGATCAACTTCGGCATCGCTCACCTGGGCGCGCGGGCCAAACCGGCCTTGGACGTAAGTGCGCCACGCAAGCCCGGCAGAAACAAAGTCACGAAACGTTTCCGCCGAAACGCTAGCTTGTCCGATTGCCGCAATGAACTGTTCTGCCGACAGGTTCGCGCGGGTCGCAAATTCTTCCATACCGGCCTGAATTTGTTCATCAGTTACCGTTATGCCCGCGCGTCGTGCTTCACCGGTTCGTAGCCGGTCTTCGATCAAGCCCGACCGAGCTTGTTCCGCCGGGTCGCCGGGCGCACGTAAGAGGGTCAAAAAACGGGCGCGTTGATCGATTTCGTAGCGGGTGATGATCGTGTCATTGACCGTAATTACAGGCTCGAACAGGCCTTGTGCTGTGGTGCTATTGGAGAAAGCTGCAGTTAACGCAGCAGCCAGAACTACCGGTTTCAAAATACGTTTGAGGATCATCATTTGCCCGCCCGTTTCGAACTTGTCTCTACCCGTTGCAGGCGCGTGCGAAACTCGCCCCACCTGTTCCATTTGCCCCAAAACCTGCCAAGCTCACCGACAGGCTTACATCGGTTGTTGGCGTTACATTAGTCGAAGACGTAAAGCGGCGCGAGAGGGAAAGGTCAAACCGCGCGCATTCGTTTTGATAGCTTAGCCCGATGCCCGCACGGCTCGTCCGATCTTCGACAAAGTCGTAGCGCAAATCGCTCGACAAAGTCCAATGCGGCTTGAAGCGGTAATCGCCGTCGATTGAAAATTCGGAAATATCAAGCGGGCGGCCTTCATCCGGGTCTGCCTCCAACCAGACGTAGGTGGAACTCAGCCCATAGGTATCGGTGCGCCAATCCATCCGCATCTCGTTGCGCGAAAAGGTAAAATCGTCCTCGAAGAGCGCGCGGTTGGTAAGCGTGAACTCGGTCCCGACTTTGATTTGCGCCGCGGCCAGCCAGTCTGAATCTTTGCCCTGCAAACCAGATGAGGTCGTAAACTGCATAACGTCCGTCTCGCGTATTACGCGCCCGACTGTCAGGCCAAGGGACCAGCCATCCACGTCCTCTCGCGTGTAAGTGAGCCCCATATTGACCCGCGCGCCACGTTCCTGCGCATCAACGCCCGGGAAACGTGAATAGGAAAAGAGGTTTGCTTCGTCGAATTCGATCAAAAGGCTGTCTTCATTCGCGACGTCACGTGCAGAGTCCTTCGACCAAATCAACTGCACCGTCGGTTCGACCAAATGGGTCGCGCCAGCATCCTGACGACGCATGGGCCATCGCCACTCCGCAGCCGCGTATGGGGTGACCTCGGTTGTACTCCCAAAGAACAGGCGATCATCTTGATCGACATTGTAGAAATCTGCCCTGAGCGATGTTGCGCCTGCGACCACCATGCCATTGCGCCAAACCCAATCCCTGCGCCATTCGGCCAATCCTGACAAACGTGCAACATCGCGGCCAAGCCCGTTAGTAGCTGTGTCCGAGCGTCGGTAGAACCCCGATGCCTCGAATTGCAGTTTGGCAATGCCGCCCGTCAGCGCCGGGGAAAACCGCCGCGCGTAGATCGCATCCCCTACAAGCGTCGGCAAGATGCGGTTGTCATCGCCCTCGCGCAGCGATTTGTAGTGTATCAGCTCGATGCCTTTATATTCATCCTCTCGCGTTCGGCTGATGGATAAGGCACTGTCGAGCCTGTCCTTGTCCGAATAATCATAGAGCAGCAGGTAGCCGGGATCAGAGACCAGCTCGACGTCGAATTCCAACTGATAATCGCGTGGCAAGGCGAAGCGGCCATCGGCAAAGAGGTAGGATCGCAGGTTGTTACTGCTCGTCTGATCGTCGTCCGTGACTGCCCCGTTCAGCTCGATCTCGCCGTATCGGAACTTCTGCCGGTAGCGCCCCTCCAGCGTCGTCGACCCGCGAGTTGTGAGCCACGGGGTCAGCGTCAAGTCCGCATGATCGCCCAATGCAATGAAATAGGGGACTTTAATTCCGACACCGATATCGCCATTGGATTGCAGCGATGGCAGCAAGAACCCGGTGGCACGTTCGACAGTGGGATCAGGCAAGCGCAGGTAAGGCCAATAAAAGACCGGAACATCGAGAACCCGAAAAGTGGCATTGTCAAAATAGAGCTGCCGTTCTTTCTGGTCATGCGTAATCGTCTGCGCCCGGATTTCCCAAAGCGGGACCGGGTTGTCGGCGCAAATCTGGCAGCTGGATGCCACCGTTTTATAGAACTGCGTGTAGCGCCCGTCGGTTCGCCTGATCTCGTTTGCTGCGACCTGTAGTTGCTGGGTGAACACAGCCCTTGCTTGGCTTAGAATGCCATTTTGCAAATCGCCGGAAAGCTCGGCGAAATCCGCGACGATAGTGATATCGTCGCCATCGATCAGATAGAGCGGCCCGCCGACCCGCAAGCTGTCTGCTGTTCCGTCATATGTGATAGAACTCGCCCGAAGACGTACCCCGTCTTGCAAAATCTCCACATTGCCATTGGCCGCCAGCTTTTGTCCGCTTGGATCGAAAGTGATCTCGTCTGCCACCAAAGACGCTCCGCCCGCAGGCGATTGCGCCACGCCGGGCAAGGCGAAGATGCACAAGAGGGCGGCTAAAATCAAACCCCGCATCATCCATCCTCCGTGTGAAACAGAAGTCCGAGCGATAAGAAGATTCCGGCGAGCGGAGGCATCCAAGCCGCGACGATGATTGGAATTTGACCATTCTCTCCCAGCACCTGAGCAAAGTTTCGCAAAAAGTAGATCGAAAACCCCATCAGAATGGCAAAGAGCACCATCAGCCCTGTGCGGCCGAACCGCGTGTGGCGCATGGTGAACCCCGCGCCGATCAGAACCATCGCCGCCAACAAAATCGGATTTGCAAGCTCCATGTTGAGCCAAACACGGTGTTGCAGAGCGGAGAAGCCTGCACGGTCGAGCTGTTTAATAAATCCTGGAAGTTCCCAAATCGGTATCGCGGAAGGAGAGCCAAAGCTGTCTTGTATCTGGTCCCGCGTCAGATCGGACGGCAGCGAGAGCGTCGCATAGCTTTCGGCTGTTTCTTCGGCGCCTGAATTTGCCTTGAAACGCCAGCGTTTCGCACCGGTCAGCAGCCACTGTCCGGGCTCCAAAACGGCTTCGTCGGCGGCGATCCGGTAGGTGATCTCGCCCGATAGATCAAATCCGTAAAAGCTGACGCCATAAATCTCGGTCCCATCGAGATTGGAGCGCGCGGCTTTTATGACGACCTGTCCGCCTTGGCTGGCTTGCCTCAGCCAAAGCCCCTCATCGCTGATAGATAGCGTGCTGGTGTTGCCTGCGTAGCGTTGCGACGCAATCTCAAATTGTTTTGAGGTCGCGGCGATAATAGGATTCAGCGCCGCAACCCCAAGTGCACCAAACAGAGCGGCGGTTAGAACAGGCGCTGCTAATGTCCGAATAGCGGACCGGCCCGAGGCGCGGGTGACCACCATTTCAGAGGTGCGCGACAGTTTGAGAAACAAGCTTATCGTCGCCAAGACTGTCAGAAGAGGAAGCATCCTGTACATAGTTGCCGGCGCTTTGAGCAACGCAAGCTCGCCTGCTTCCACGATGCCAACCACCTGACTGTCAAAGCGGCGCAGCTGCTCAACCATGTCGATAAGATATACAATCCCGAAAAACACCCCGAACACGACAAGGAAAGAGCGGATAAACTGCCGGGATATGTACCAATCGAGCCTCAAGACGCAGCCGCCGCGGCGCGCGGGCGCCTGAATTTTTTGGATGTTGATAAACTGGTCAGCGTAATCGCGGCCAGCATGCCGAAAAGCGGAGCAAGATAGGCCATCCACCAAAGGCCTGCATCTTTGCGCGCTATGTCCTCGGACGTATTGGCCACGAGTTGTACAAATATGATCAAGACAACGGCGATGATGACTTGCCGCCACACGCCAAAGCGCGAAAAGCCGCCGGTCATCAAGGCAGCAAAGCCCATCAATGGCACGACAATTGCCAGAAGCGAGCGGGCAAAACGGTCATGGCCCTCATACAAGAAGTCGGGCAATTCGCCTGCTGCCGTCGCGACATCTTCAGGGGTCGGGTTCAGAAGGACACGTGTCGGCAGCTCACGCATGTCGCGCAAACGGGTCCCGCCCGTCTTGATCAGCGCGCCGATGTCATAGGCAAAATCTTGGAACTCAACAGTGGTCAGATTGCCCGTTGAGCTGCGCAAGGTTTGCGCCATCCCGTCGAACATCACCAGGCGCGGACCGGTCTCGGCGCGCACCAAAAGTGCCTTCTCGGCCGTATAGGTCACAATCGCGCTCCGGTCGCGCTCGTCTTCCAGAAACAGCTCCAACATTTCACCGTTCTCGTTGATCTCGCGGATGTAGACCGTGATACCCGATGCTGGGTGGATAAACTGCCCTTCTTTGAGGAAGCGCGCGGTAATGTCTTGCCCGACCTCGGCGCTTCGAACGGCAAGCTCGGTGCGCGCTGCCGGCACAAGGATATGGGCCAGTATTCCAACAAGAAGAGCGACAATCGCCCCAAAATAAAACACGCCACGCCCAATGCGCAGCGTGGATGCACCTGCGGTTTGTAGCACCACCATCTCTGATTCCGAAGTCAGACGGTTCGTGACGTAAACCGCTGCTACAAATGCAGAAATTGGTAGAACGACCATGATAACGTAAGGCAAAGCAAGCAGCGTGAACTCTATGAAAACCAGAGCGGTCTGCCCGTCCGAAATCAACTGGTCAAAGAGCGAAATGGCGCGGTTAATCCAGTAGACCGAGACCAGAACGAGTGAAAAGAAGCCAAATAGAAGGAGCAACTGCGACAGCATATATCTGTCAAATCGCCCCAACTTTTCCTCCTACACTACTCCCAGCTAACTTAGACCAAAAAACAGCCGCCCAAAAGGGCCTTCTGGTCAACTGGGCAAAGCCGCGCTAGGTGTGGGGAAACCACTCCAACCGACCAGAGAGCGCCCTTATGACCTCCCCAATTTCTCCTGCTTTTATTGCCACCGATACTGACTTGATCAAAGGGATGGAGGGCGTTCTTGCCATATTTATCGGCGATGAGGGGTCGATGGATGCAACGGCGAAGCGGGTCAACCGGCTGTCGCGTGGATCGGTGGCACGTTTAATTGAGGGAGAGGGCTTTGCGAAGCTCGACGCGGGCAAGGCCATGAAGCTGGCGTATCCGGTGAACCTTGAGGCTGAGGCGGTGATTGTCGTGAAGCTCCCCAAACGACCATCTGTGAGCGAGGCACGTGCGGCGGGGTCTACCATTGCAAAAATGGCAGGTGGTAAAGCCTTGAACGTCCTCTGCGGCAATCTGCGCCGCGCAGAAGAGGTTGCTCTCGGTCTTGCCCTGCGCAGCTACGCGTTCAATGACCACTTTACCAAGGAAGAGGACGCGCCCGGCGCCGTCTCCTTTATGGTGAATAAGCCGGAAGAAATGACAGCCGCGTACGCAGATCAAGCCGCCATTGCTGATGGCGTATTCTTCACCCGCGACCTGACCAATGAGCCCGCGAATGTCCTGACCACGACGGAGTTTGCGAAGCGGTTGGTCGAGTTGGAAGCGCTCGGCCTGAAGGTCAAAGTCATGGAAGAAAAAGAGCTTGCAAAGCTCGGCATGGGATCACTGCTTTGCGTGGGCCAAGGGTCCGACAGCCCCTCCAAGGTTGTCGTCATGGAATGGATGGGCGACAAAAAGGGCGAAAAGCCCTTTGCCTTCGTGGGCAAAGGCGTGGTCTTCGACACCGGGGGTATTTCGCTCAAGCCTGCTGGCGGTATGGAAGACATGACGATGGATATGGGCGGCGCAGGTGTCGTGGCGGGCGTTATGAAGACGCTGGCGTCCCGAAAAGCAAAGGCCAATGTCGTCGGGCTGGTGGGGCTTGTAGAAAACATGCCGTCCGGCAATGCGGTTCGTCCAGGCGATGTCGTGACCTCGATGAAAGGCGACACGATCGAGGTGATCAACACAGATGCGGAGGGCCGTTTGGTCCTGGCCGATGTGCTGTGGTACGCGCAGGAAACCTATGAGCCCGTTGGCATGATCAACCTTGCAACGCTAACCGGCGCGATCATCATCGGTTTGGGGCATGAAAACGCTGGTGTTTTCTCCAATAGCGACGATTTGGCAAATTCATTCCTGAAGGCCGCAAATAAGGAGGAAGAGGGCGCTTGGCGGATGCCCATGGGCAAGAAATATGACGAGCAGCTCAAATCGCGCGTGGCAGATATGAAGAATGTCGGCGGGCGCCCGGCAGGCTCGATCACAGCGGCGCAGTTTTTGCAGCGCTTCGTCAAGCCTGAGACGCCTTGGTGCCACCTTGATATTGCGGGCGTCGCTTCGGTGAAATCGGAAACCGAGTTCGCGCCCAAAGGTGCGACCGGTTGGGGCGTGCGGGCCTTGAACCGACTGATCGCGGATAATTACGAGGGGTAGACCTTGTCCGAGGTTTATTTCTACCACCTCACCCGACAGCCTTTGGAGCAGACCTTGCCAAAGCTCCTCGGGCTGGCCCGGAAGGCGGGCTGGCAGATCGCAGTACGAGGTCCATCGGCTGAACGTCTAGAAATGCTGGATCGAAAGCTGTGGGAAGGCGATGGCTTTTTGCCACATGGGCTTGCGGGTGGACCGCATGATGCAGACCAACTCATCTTGCTCACGCCGGGCGATGCTGACAACTCCCCCGATTGTTTGATCAGCGTGGACGGCGCGCAGATTGAGCCCGATGAGATTTCGCCTCTTAAACGAGCGATGATTATTTTTGACGGCAATGATGGCGATGCGCTCTCGGTTGCGCGCGGGCAATGGACCGTCCTCACAGGCGCAGGCATTCCCGCAAAATACTGGTCTCAGGAAAGCGGTACATGGGAAATGAAGGCGCAACATCCCAAAGTGTGATCTTTGCGCGATAGCCGCCCTGCTAGATACGATCTTGCTTGGGCGCGTTCTGAGAAACACAGTGCGTTAGGCGACAACGCGTTTTTGCGTTCCTTCGCTAGCATCCCTGTCGGTGCCGAGGGCCGCACGCGCGAAAATATCAAATGGGTTGGCCAAATTGTCAGCTTGCTGACGCAACTCGCCGCAATTCTCATTGACTTGTGTTGCAGTCTCGGAATTTCCGGCCGTTGCGTTTTTTATGGCTGAGATCGCCGAGCCGATATTGCGCAGCGAGGCTGCCTGGCTGACGGCCGCGTCGCGGATGCTTTCGATGCCCTGATCCACATTCGCTGCGTTTTCACGGATATCCTGCAAGCTTTGGGCAGAAGCCTCCATCAACTCAGAGCCTTTTTCGACCGTTTGGGTGCTGTCGAGGATCAATGCCCTGATGGAGCTTGCCGATTCCGCCGACCGCTGCGCCAGTGCCCGCACTTCAGAGGCCACGACGGCAAAGCCCCGGCCTGCTTCGCCGGCTCGCGCGGCCTCAACCCCGGCATTCAGCGCCAGCAAATTGGTCTGGAACGAGATATCGTCGATCACGTCGACAATTGTCCGGATTTTGCCCGAGGCTTCCCTGATGCTCGACATTGCCAATCGCGCTTCATCAATCACTCCGCTGCCCGCACTTGCAGACCGGGCATTTTCGCTCGAGCGTTCTTTCACGTTCGTCACCAGTTCCTCGGTCTCATCAAAAAGCTTGAGCATGTCGCCAATGGAGCCTGCGGCATCTTCTACAGAGCGCAGCTGCGTTTGTGTGCGTTGAAGCAAATTATCCGACGTCCGGGTCACGTTATCAGCCCGGTCACGCACATTTTGTGCGCTTGCGCTGATCTGGTGGAAAACGGCAGACATGCGTTCGGCAAGGTCGTTGAAGGACGCGCGCAAGGCGTCAAATTTTTCCGGGAAAGACCCGTCGTCGGCGATCCGCCTTTCAAGATGCCCGCGGCGCATTTCTTCGATTGCCGCCTGCATTTCCCGAAGCGCGGTTTCACGGTCTTTGGAACGGGCGGACATGTAGGCTTCTGTCACGGCTTGCATATCTATGTAGATAGCGTTTGAGACGATGCGGAGCATTGCTTTGAGTTGCGGCTTGCGGGATATGAGCCCCACAAAATGGTCGATTATGCTGTCTTGTATCGTGTTGGCGACGGACGCGTAGCCCGCAGTATAGTCCAAAAAAGACAGATCGATGCGGAAGTGAACATGCCCCACTTTTTCGACGGATTTGAAGTAGCTATCGTCAAATCGTCCCTCAAACAGGACTTTCCAATGGCTTTTTTGGCGCTCGCGCGCGCGTTTCAGGCTTTCAGGGCCGTCAAAATGACTCAACATCCGTTGATCGTCGGTAAGCTTACCGTAGAAGCGATCCAGGATGTTATCGATTGTCGGTTCGATGATCTTCCATGCATCATGGAGCAGGGCGATGTCATCGGCACCCATCTCGAAGGCGCTCAACACTGTATCTCTTGACTGCATGTCGTACTCACTGCGGAATTTGGCTACGGAAATTCTCAACGCAATTTGAGGCCGATAAGATTAAGGCCGTGATAATTTGCCTCGGCGGAAGTAGGTGCTGGCCCCATTGTTCGTGTACAAATGTATGCAGTTCGGAAGGCTTAGCAAATTGTAGTTCCTCACGACACCGGCCTAGCGCGTGAGTATCAGCCGGTCGCCGCGGATCTCGATGCTTTTGTATCGTTCCAAATAACTCATACCGAGCAGTGAGCCGAAGAGTTCCCCTTCGTTGACGGAAGCACGTACTGTACCTTCATTGATCTCGCCAATGCTCACATCCTGCAGGCGCACTTGTGCGGTGCGGACCATGCCATTGGCGGTCATGGCGCGCCCGCCATAGAACAGTTCATCAGGGTTGATGCCGACGCGCGCTGCGTCTTCTTTGCTGAGCACGACATCGGTCGCGCCAGTGTCGACGATGAACTCAATCGGCGTGTCACCGACCTGCAGTGTTAAGTAGAAATGCCCATCTGCTCGGCGCGGGGCCTCAATCACGCCTTGTTCTGCGCTCACGGTCTGGCGGGACATGACGGTGCTTTCGACATCCGACCACAGCCCGTACGCGACAATCACGCCGATGAAGATGAAGACCCAAAGCATCGCGGCCCGCGCATTCGCACCGATATTTTTACGACCGGAGGCAAAGAAATACCCGCCGATCACGCATAAGAGCAGCACCAGATAGATGAGTTGTCCAAGATCGTCGCCTGACATATTCGCGCCTCCTGACTTTTTATATAGGAACGCGTTTAGAGCGTTGCGAGAAGGCCAAGGTCGCGCAGCCCGTCGACGACGAATTGCACGGAAAGTGCCGCGAGCAGCATGCCCATAAGCCGGGTTGCGACGGTGACGCCGGTGGCGCCCAGAAGCCGTTCTATCGGCCCTGCGAGCAAGAAGAGGGCGAAAACCAGCGCCACAACGGCGATCATTACACCGATCACCATGATGGTGACATCCCATTCAGCGCCGGAGGCCAGCAATATCATCGAGGCCAGGGCCCCGGGACCAGCAATCAGCGGCATTGCCAGCGGGAAGACGGACGGGTCGTTCGCCGTCTCGACCACATCATCGGCCTTTTCCTCGCGCCGGGCGGAGCGGCGTTCGAACAGCATGTCGAGCGCTGTGATGAACAGTAGAATGCCGCCTGAAATGCGAAAAGCTGCAAGCGAGATACCAATGAAATCCAGGATTTTTTGACCGGCGAGCCCGAAAACAGTCAGGATGCACACAGCGATGACGCAGGAGGTCGCGGCGATGCGTAGGCGCTCGCGTTGCGACATGCCGCGTGTCATGGCGACAAACATGGGTGCCAGGCCCACAGGGTCGATGACCACAAAAAGTGTAAAAAAGGCCGTAATGGCGAGGGTCAACTCCATCAGCCTTGTGCCTTTTCCAGCTTGTCCTGCGCTTTCAGCCACATGGATTCGGCGCGGTCCATCGCCTCCATCACCTCAGCGTATTTCTTTTGATATACGTCGCGCTTGGCGGCATTCGCGTCTTCATAGATTGCCGGATCTGCGAGGCGCTTCGCGAGCTCGTCTTGCATCTCGGTGAGCTTTTCGACGCGCGCTTCGCATTTGCGAACCTCGGCGCGCAGTTCCAAAATCTCGTCGCGGGAGGCCTGCTTCTTCTTGGGTTTTTCGATCTTGTTGCCGGATTTGTCCTTGTCGGGCGGGGACAGAAGAAGCTTGCGGTAGGCTTCCAGGTCTTCCGTGTAAGGTGTTACGCGCCCATCTTTCACAAGCCAAAGCCTGTCAGCGACAAGGCTGAGAAGGTGCATGTCGTGGCTGACAAGGATCACGGCGCCGGAATAGGCGGTCAACGCCTCGACCAGCGCTTCGCGGCTTTCAATGTCCAAGTGGTTCGTAGGCTCGTCGAGGATCAGCAAATGCGGGGCAGGGAGAGTTGCAAGCAGCAGAGACAAGCGTGCCTTTTGCCCGCCTGACAGCCGGCCCACTTCCGTCTCCGCCTGATCTGCGCCGAGTCCGAAGGACGCAAGCCGCGCCCGCAGCTTGGCTTGCCCCTCATTCGGGCGCTCTTTGATCAGGTGTTCGAGTGGGGTTTGATCGACATGAAGCTCGTCGACCTGATGCTGCGCGAAAAACCCGATGCGCAGCTTGTTTGATGCGGTCAGACGCCCGCCCATAGGTTTAAGTCTGTCGGATAACAGCTTGGCCAGAGTGGATTTTCCTTCACCATTCCGACCTAGAAGTGCGATGCGGTCATCCTGATCGATGCGCAGGTTCAAATGGGTCAGAACCGCGCGCTCGTCATAGCCGACTGAAGCAGACTCAGTATTGATGATCGGCGGGGAAAGCTCTTCGGGCTCAGGGAAGGTGAAGACGGTGCGCGCCTGATCTTCGGGCGCAGTGATCGTTTCCATCTTCTCGAGCATTTTGACGCGGGATTGCGCTTGCTTGGCTTTTGAGGCCTTTGCCTTGAACCGATCAACGAAGGCTTGCAGATGCTCCCGTTTCGCTTCTTGTTTCTTTGCCGCCGCCGCTTGGACAGCGCGTTTGGCGGCGCGTTGGCGAGCGAACTGGTCGTAAGGCCCGGTGTAGTAGGTGAGCTGTCTGCCCTCAAGGTGCAGGATCGCGTTGACCGCACGGTTCAACAGCCCGCGATCGTGGGAAATGATAATGACAGTATGTGGGTACTTGGCGAGATAGGCCTCTAGCCAAAGCGCGCCTTCCAAGTCCAGATAGTTGGTTGGCTCGTCCAGCAAAAGGTAATCGGGCTGAGCGAAGAGGACAGCTGCAAGAGCGACGCGCATGCGCCAACCGCCCGAGAAAGCGGAGCAGGGCTGGTGCTGCTCTGCATAGGTGAAGCCAAGCCCAGACAGGATCGACGACGCGCGCCCTTCGGCGGACCATGCGTCAATGTCAGCAAGCCGGGTTTGCACCTCTGCGATGCGATCAGGGTCGGTTGCTGTTTCTGCCTCAGCTAAAAGGCTCGCGCGTTCGGTGTCTGCGGCAAGAACGGTATTGAGAAGTGAAACCTCATTTCCCGGCACCTCCTGCGCGACGCCGCCGATGCGGGCGCGCTCGGGCAGGGATACTGTGCCGCTTTCTAGAACAAGCTCGCCTCGTATCAGCTTGAAAAGGGTGGTTTTTCCTGCGCCGTTTCGGCCGATTAAACCTACCTTATGGCCTGTGGGAATAGTTGCAGAGGCCCCCTCCAACAAAGGACGGCCTTCGACCGAGTAACGCAGATCATTCAAACGCAGCATGGCGCCCGTGTCGCGCATGGCCACGCGCTTGTCAATCAAGCGCTTTTCAATGGCTGGGCCCCATGTTAGGAGCGCGCCAAATTCCAATCAAAAGGAGCCTCCGATGGCTATTCAACGCACATTCAGCATCATCAAACCAGACGCCACCAAGCGCAACCTGACCGGGCAAATCGCTGCCAAGTTCGAAGAGGCCGGTCTGCGCATCGTCGCCTCCAAGCGCATTCATCTGACGCTGGCTCAGGCACAGACCTTCTACGGCGTACACAAAGAGCGTCCCTTCTTTGATGAGTTGTGCGAATTCATGATCTCCGAGCCAATCGTGGTACAGGTTCTCGAAGGTGAAGATGCGATCGCGAAAAACCGCGAAGTGATGGGCGCGACCAACCCGGCAGAAGCCGCTGAGGGCACGATCCGCAAAGAATTCGCTCTGTCCATTGGCGAGAACTCGGTCCACGGGTCTGACGCGACTGAGACTGCAGCAGAAGAAATCGCGTTTTTCTTCTCTGGCCTCGAGTTGGTCGGTTAAGGTTTCTTACCTGATTTGCAAATGAGCCGTCCCCGTACGGGGCGGCTTTTTTACGAACGACGCAAGCCGACGCCAATAGCGTCAAGTTGCGCTTCGAATGCGCTGAGATCGCTATTGTAGTGTTGCGCCTTGAGCGCGTCGAACGTCTCGCGTAGGGCGGCTTTCTCGGCGCCCTTGCAATCGTTCCAAGGTCGCCCCTGCAAGGCCATCACAAGGACGTAATAGCCGATGAAATGCGGGCGTTCGCCAGCCTCTAGCAGTTTGGCATAGGCTGCATCCGCGCCAATCTTGCGAAGCGCATCGGCCGATTTGATGCCGACCCCTGCAAGGCTCTTTTCATATGCCGGGCCAAGGTTTCGGATAGAGGAGACGGGTTCGCTCATCCCTCCATCTTAAGTCTCTTTAGAGGCTGATTAAAGGCTTGCCCAATCTGTAAACCGCCAAGGCGTGTCAGTAGGCTTTTGCGAAGGTTTTGAAGGAGAAGGGGCGGGTTTTGGATCGCGCTTTGACATGGGCGGACCACCTTTCATAACTCATTACACTACATCCCAGTTCAGATCACCAAAACGCGGCGAAAGTGAGACATAAAGAAAAATAACACAAAATCAGTGATTTGTTAACCACTTTCGAGGCTACTGCATACGTTACGCCTTTAACCTTTCAAAAATACCTGGTGGGACGATCAATGTTTCAAGACTCTACAATACTCGTCACCGGCGGTACTGGGTCTTTCGGGACCACCTTTGTCCGTCGCACCTTGGAGCGGTTTTGCCCGGAAAAAATCATAATATTTTCGCGCGATGAGATGAAACAATGGGAAATGGCGCGCACCTACGAAAATGATGACCGTGTCGACTTTCTGATCGGTGATGTGCGCGACCGCGACAGGCTTTATCGGGCGTTGCGCGGGGTGGATTATGTCGTTCACGCAGCCGCAACAAAGATTGTCACGACGGCCGAGTACAACCCGTTTGAATGCATCAAAACCAATGTGAACGGGGCTATGAATCTGATCGACGCCTGCATCGATCAAAACGTCAAAAAGCTGGTGGCACTGTCGACCGACAAGGCTTCGAACCCGACGAGCCTTTATGGCGCATCCAAGCTCTGCGCAGACAAACTATTTGTGGCGGGCAACGCTTATGGCGGGCCCCGTAGTACCGCGTTCTCCGTGGTCCGCTATGGCAATGTGATGGGCTCCCGCGGCTCGGTCATCCCGTTTTTCCAGTCGATCAAGGACACTGGTGTTTTGCCGATAACTGACCCGCGCATGACCCGTTTCATGAACACACCGGACCAGGGAGTTGAGCTGGTTTGGCATGCCTTTGAAGACATGGTCGGTGGAGAGACCTATGTGAAGAAAATCAGTTCTATGGGCATTATGGAGATCGCACGGGTCATAGCGCCTGAGGCGGAGCATCGGATCATTGGACGCCGCCCTGGCGAGAAGTTGCATGAACAGATGATCAGCCAAGAGGACGCAGCTTTCACCTATGAATACCCCGAACATTTCAAGATTTTGCCTGCGATCCATGACTGGTCGCATAGCGCAGCGCGGATCAAGAACGGCCAGCCAGTGCCGGAGGATTTCAGCTACGCCTCAAACACCAATCCGGACTGGATGAGCGAGCAAGCCTTAAAATCTTGGATTGCGCAACAGGCGCGTGAGCAAGCCAACATGCTGCACTAGAGGCAGCCGTCAGTAATCTCGGACGCCTTGAAAATATGCGATGGCCTGCGCGCGCTTTCTGCGAGAGAGAAGCGAGAGTGGCGAAAGCAGTTTGGCGGAGGCCCGACCATACCCACGGAGCCTGGGCCAAGCGATCCCATGTTTGCGTTCGACATAGAGGCGGGAGCGGGCAATTTCTTTGGCCTTGAACGCCGCTGCCGCGACAGAGTTGCCAGAGCCCGCACCGCCGATATGGGTGACCCTTGCGCTATGTTCGAGCCTCAATTGCCAACCTGCTTTGGCCATGCGGACACTTAGGTCATCATCTTCGTGATAAAGAAAGATATTCGGGTCAAAGCCGTCGATCTCTTCATAGGCGTCCCGGCGGCAGAAAAGAGCGGCACCCGATAGCATATGGACTGCGGTACTTATGTTCGGATCGGATGAAGCCAACGCTTTGTCCGTCCATAGCGCGCGGGGCAAGATGCAGGACCGACGGTTCAGGCGCACGTCACCGGATGGCGACAGGATGGCGGGGTTGAAGGCCCCTGCTTTTGGGTGTTTTTCAGCTGCCGCGACAAGCACTTCTATGCAACCCGGTTCGAGGCGGGCGTCAGGGTTCACAAAGAACAGGTAAGGTGTCTTAGCGCCTGCTGCCCCCTTATTGCAGGCGGTGCCGAAGCCGAGATTCTCGGGCAGCTCAATCAGAGCCGAACCATTGGCCCGGACCTTTTGCACCGTGTCGTCGCTGCTTGCATTATCGACAACCACAAGCTCGACGGTGTCCGGTACGCTATCTAGGAAAGGCCCGATGACATCCGAGCTGTTGAAAGTAACCGTGATCAATCGGACGTCACTCATTCCGCCAGTCATTCCCTATGCGCTTTGCCCGCTTATGACGGCATTCGGCGGGGCGATCAAATCCCCTTTGGATTATTCGGCGGCGAGGGGCAGGCGCAAAAGCGCGTCCTGCTGGCTTCGGATAAGTTTTTTCGGAATTGTCACGCGGGCGGCGAGGCCACCTAGTTTGTCCGACCTTTGTAGCTCAAGATCGGCCCCATAGGCGCGCACAAGATCGAGAGCGATGGCAAGCCCCAGCCCAGTCCCCGGCTTCGAGCTGTCGAGCCGCCCACCTGAGCTGAGCGCTTCGTGCCGTGCGGCCTCCGGAATGCCGGGGCCGTCATCCTCGATCGAAAGCTCGACGCCATCGGGGGTGGTGCCAAGACTGAAAGACACTGTGGTCGTGCAATATTTCAATGCATTGTCGAGCAGGTTGCCCATAACCTCTTCTATGTCCTGGGCGTCGATGCGGACCAAGATGTCGCTCTCGCACTCTGCGATTAGTCTTTTCCCGTCACGCTCCGCCATTTTTTGGAAGAGCCGGGTGAAACGCGCCGCTGAGGATGACAGACGCGTCATCGCCCGCGCGCTGGCCCCGGAATTCGCGGCACGCATCCGCGCCAAGGACCGGCCGAGCTGCGCGTCAACCCGGCGCAAGGCTTCCAGTGACGCGTCCACAGGTAAGCCTTGTTCGCTCAGGGTTGTCAGCTCATTTTGCAAAATCGTGGTGGGGGTTTTCAGGGCATGCGCCAGATCAGCTGCTTGCCTGCGGGCGCGAGCAACGATCTCTCTGTTTCGCTCCAATAGCTCGTTGATATCAGCGACCAGCGGCGCGACCTCTTCGGGGTATTCGCTGACCTCCAGCCCTTCATCTGAATCCCAACGGCCGCTCACATCCCTGCGGAGGCGGTCCAGCGGATGCATGATGGCCTTGGTTTGCAAAATAGTGCCCGCAATACCCAGCATTCCGACCAACGCAAAGGCCAGAAGCAGGCTGCTGCGTGTTGCGCGGTGTTCGACCGCAAGACGTTCGCGAGATTCAGCGACGGTGACCCCCCAAGTCTCTCCGTTGGACAAAATGACACTTTGGTGGACAGAACGCACAGGTTCATCTGCAAGAGCAAAGATGTCACGAAACAACGGGCCTTCCGTCACTCCGGGCGGGACAGCAAGCGTTTCACTTAGCAATGAGTTGGAGGTGAAGGTCTGCCCATCGGGGGCGGTGACCTGCCAGTAGCGGCCAGAGAAGGGTGTTCGAAAACCAGGGTCGAAAACCTGTTTGTTGAGCTCCTCGGGCGCGGCATTGCTGTCATTCAGCGCCACGATGATCTGCGTGTGGCGTTCCACCAAAGCCTGATCAAAACGGGAGACGGCTATCGAGCTCATCAAAGAGTAGAGCAGATAGGTGCCGACGATCACAGCGATTATGGCGCTGAGCGCCCCACCAATCACCGCACGCCGACGCAGCGAGAGCATTATGCCGCATCTACCATGTAACCGCGTCCACGAATGGTCTGAATCAATTCTGTGCCCAGCTTCTTGCGAAGCCGGGTGATAAAGACGGCAATGGTATTGCTGTCCCGGTCGCCGTCATAGGCGTAGATATGTTCCGACAGCTCTGTACGCGAAATCAGGCGACCGCTGTTATGTATGAGGTAAGACAGCACCGCGACCTCCTGGCTTGTGAGGTCAACCGGTATCCCGTCAAGGGTGACACGCCCGGTGCGTGTGTCGAACACAAAATTGCCTTTCTCGAAAAGCGGGTTGGTTTGTCCGCTGGAGCGGCGCAGCATGGCGCGGACGCGGGCGGCGAGCTCAGACATATTGAATGGCTTGGTCATATAGTCATCGGCGCCAGCGTCCAACCCGTCAACACGGTCAGACCAACCGTCGCGCGCGGTCAGAATCAGGACTGGCGTATCGACACCGGCGCTGCGCCATTTTTTGAGGACAGAAATACCATCCTGTCCAGGCAAGCCAATATCGAGGATGATCACATCGTAAGGTTCCGTCTCGCCAAGAAAATGCGCCTCGTCCCCGTCAAAGGCCACATCGACTGCACGACCTTCGGAGATCAAAAGCGTTTTGATCTGGTCGCTCAGCAGTGTTTCGTCTTCTGCAAGCAATATTCTCATATAGGCGGGATAGTTTTGGATTAGGGAGACTTTATGGCTTGGCTAAGGCCAATTTCGGCCGCTGAATCCGAAATGCTGAGCGAAAAAGAAAAAGGCCGCCATTTGGCGACCTCTTCCTTTTGGAGGGAGACGCTCAGCAGTCAGCCAGCACGAGCGTCACATTTGGTGTGTGTAGCGAGCGTCAAAACTCTATGTCGCGAAGCAGCGCGCCCGTGTCTGTTCAACACAATCCTTTTTCGTCTCGCAACGCGGAGGTGAGATGCTCCTGCGTTTCAGAAACGAAGCTGCGATAGGATCATGTCTGCCACGTGTCGCATCTTCTCTCTCAAACGTGTCGCTACGAGCTGGTGTGAGGGCTCCGCTCGACGTCATCGATGCATACGTTATGACAGAAGGGGGGTGAACTCAGAGCAAACCGCGCGTTCATCTTGCGTTCATTTTGTTATTTTCCTGTAAGCCACTGAAATAAAATAATTTTACTGCCCTGTGCTCTTTCAGCTTGCGGCAAATTCGCCCCATTGCTCGCCCTACGATGTCACAAGAGGGAATGGATGCCAGTCGTGCCCGTAAGCAATCGATGATTCTGACTCAGGAAGCGAACCCGCCAAGTCACGCCGTTTGCAAACCAAGATAGCTTGGACGATTTCCCGAATGACTAGAAGAGTTATTGGCTCCGGCGGTAGGGATCGAACCTACGACCAATTGATTAACAGTCAACTGCT
>JAPORH010000152.1 GCA_026710325.1 Litoreibacter sp.
CTCCTCGAGCTTGCAAACGCACTTATCAAAGCGAAGCGAAAATGGTCGCCAAAACCAACTTGACCAAGACGGATACTTCGATCGTGGCGCGGATGTTCGCGCGAAGACGATCCTCAATCGGATCGTAGCCCTCCTCATGCGAGAGGAGCGAAACGGCAGATGTTGCTGTAGTCTTTGTCATGGTGTGATCTCCTATGGCGGCTTCTACCGCCAGGTTTGGGTGTTTTTGTTCACCCGGAGATTACGCCAACTTCAAATTTCCACCAAATTCGCGACACCACCTCACGCCCATTTTCTGGGCAGTCTTGGTGACGGCGATATTACTTTTCAGGCGAAAATCGCCGAGGTCCACAGCCGCTTCGATCTCCGGGTCCGGGACCGCACAGGCAGTAAGCGCAAAACAAACTGATAAAATGGATGCCAATCGGATCATGCACTCGCCCCTTATTCAGGTTTGTTGATACCGCGCTTCAAGGCGAAGGGCAATTCGCGGGCCTTCCAATCGCCGCAAAACGCACCGCAAATCAGCCTCTCGGCTGAGTGCTGAGCGACAACGGGTTTCGCGACGGAATTGAAGCTTTCACATCGAAGTGAAAGCGGCCTCTGGCATGCACAGAAAACGTCAACCTCACGTGAAACGCTCCTCGTTTCGTGAGTGAAAGTTACGAGAGGCGTGGCCACCCAGAGCCCCCTAAAATCAAAAGACGCTGTGATCTCTCGGGCAAGGCTGCGAAGAGCACGTGGCACCGCCCAAAGCACGAAAAGTCAACAAAGTAGGATCGCAAGATCACAAAATCTCTCAGCGGTTTTCGTTTTTCGTGATCACCAATCGCCCTACGCAAATACCAGCCCGGGCCAAAGAAATGTTCGGGGCACAACATCTAGGAGCGAAGAAAAATGAAAACTCTTTTGACCACAATCGCGACAGTGACTGCACTTGCAACCCCCGCACTCGCCGAAGGCGTTTCTGCAGACGTGAAGGCCCTGCTCGCGATGAGCAACAACTCGGCTGCGGAAATCCTGTTGCGCGACTCCTCTGTCGGCAATGTAAGCGCCGCGCAAATGCGGTTTGCTGTTGGCAATATGAGCGCGGCCGAACGCGAAACATTCTTTAAGGCCGACACTGCCACCAAGCAGAAAATTCTCGATGCTCAGATTATCTTGATGAATGGCGACAGCGCTGCAGAAGCAGTCGGGAACTAAGCCGTTCTCCCCCGCGCTTGCGCGCGACAGAGAAACTAACTGGGCGGCTCGCACTCGCCCAGTTTCATCCAACAGGAGGAAAGAGATGCCCACACTGAACGGAACGGCCATAACGCGACGCCGGTTTTTCGCAACGAGCAGCGCTGCGGCGATCGGTTTAGCAACGACACGCGCCACCCGGGCCAGCACTGCGCCTGCAAAACATGCAGCCCCAGCAGGCGAGGACATCGTCTACGAAGTCACCAAAACCGAGGCGGAATGGCTCGAACAGCTGGAAGAGTTTGAGTATTTCATCATGCGCAAGGGTCTCACTGAACCCCCAAAAACCAGCGAGCTTTGGACCGAAGTGCGGGACGGGACCTATCATTGCAAAGGATGCGGCCTAACGAGCTTTGACGGTCGCTGGAAGGTCATTTTGGACAAGGGCTGGCTTTTCTTTCATCACGCCGTACCAAACGCTGTGTTGCTTGGCATCGACGGGCCCGTCGCCGAATACGGACAGATGGCCGACAGTGAGCAAGCGGTCACTGAGGTGCATTGCAGGCGGTGCGGCAGCCATCTTGGGCATCTGCTCACAATTCGACCTGTTGGCATGGTGCATTGCATCAACGGCACGGCAATGGAGTTCAGGCAGCTCGACGCCTAGCTGAATTTGTTGTTCCGCGGGAAACCGTAGGGTGGGCGTTTACCGACGCCCGCGCGTTTGCCCAGCCACTCGGACATGTCAGGCTCGGTGCGGGTCTTGCCGCCGCCCATTGGCCAGCTCAGCCCCCCTTCCCAATTGAAGGTCGTCAGGTCTGATAACCCACCATCGAGCTCCAACGCGCCCTGTTTGCCGCGCGCCTGATTGTATTTTTGCAGCCTTACGCCTTTGCCTCGGCCCATCTCAGGCAGCTCTGAGGTTGGGAAGACAAGGAATTTGCCGTTCTCGCTGACAATCGCCACGTGGTCGCCTGCCACAGGCTTGCAGATCACCGCACGGACATCGTCTTTGACATTCAGCACCTGCTTGCCAGACCGGGTCTGTGCCACGACGTCTCCTTCAGACACAATGAACCCATCCCCCGCAGAGGACGCGACGAGCAACTTGCGGTCCGGTTTGTGCAGCAGCAGGTCCACGATTTGCGCCTCATTGGGCAGGTCGACCATTAATCGCACGGGCTCCCCCATGCCACGCCCGCCGGGCAGATTTGAGGCCGCCAATGTGTAGAAGCGCCCGTTTGATCCAAACACGAGAAGCTTATCCGTCGTCTCCGCATGGAAGATAAAGCGCGGGCCGTCACCGTCTTTGAACTTCAACTCGCGGTTAAGATCGATATGGCCGGTCATCGCCCGGATCCAGCCCATTTGGGAGCAGACGACGGTGATCGGTTCCCGCTCGATCATCGCCTCGATGGGCACCTCTTCAAACTCGACCGCGTCGGCGAATTCGGTGCGGCGCGCGCCAATCTCTGATGATTTGCCAAAGGCTTTACGCGTCTCGCGCAGCTCATCGGCGATGCGTTTCCACTGGACCTCTTCGCTTTCGAGCAGGTCTTCGAGCGCGGCGCGTTCCTCCATCAGCTCGTCGCGTTCGCGCTTGAGTTCGAGCTCTTCAAGGCGGCGCAAAGAGCGCAGGCGCATATTCAGGATCGCGTCGGCCTGCACCTCGGTCAGGGACGGTTCATCACCCGTTTTGACCGGCCCGACATAGTCCCTCTCAGACGTCGCCCTGACATGGGTCTTGCCCCAATCCTCGAACATCAAGGCCGATTTTGGGTCGTCATCATAGCGGATAATATCGATGACACGGTCAAGGTTCAGGAAGGCGACAATGAAACCTTCCAGCACCTCAAGCCGATGATCAATCTTTTCCAATCGGTGGCGAGACCTGCGCCGCAGCACGTCGCGGCGATGATCCAGAAACGCCCGCAGCACCTCTTTCAGCGAACAAACCTTTGGCGTCAGCCCATCAATCAGTACGTTGAGGTTGAGCGAAAACCGCGTCTCCAGGTCAGAGTTGCGGAACATCATGCCCATTAGCACATCCGGGTCGACATTCTTTGAGCGCGGCTCGAGGATCAGCCGGATATCGTCGGTGGACTCGTCGCGCACATCGGCCAAGATCGGGATTTTCTTGGTCTGTATCAGCTCCGCGATCTTTTCGATCAGCTTGGATTTCTGGACCTGATAGGGGATTTCGGTGACGACAATCTGCCACTGTCCGCGGCCCAAATCCTCCACCTCGTAGCGGGAACGGAGACGGAATGACCCGCGCCCGGTCGTGTAGGCCTGCAAGATATTCTCGCGAGGCTCGACAATGATGCCACCTGTGGGAAAATCAGGGCCCGGGATATGCTCAAGCAGTGTTTCATCGCGGGCGTTTGGCGCCTTGATCAGATGCAGGCAGCCATTGATCAGCTCTTCAATATTATGCGGCGGTATGTTGGTCGCCATGCCCACGGCAATGCCCGCAGCACCATTGGCCAACAGGTTCGGGTAGCTGGCAGGGAGTACCACCGGCTCTTCGAGGCGCCCGTCGTAATTTTCACGAAAGTCGACTGCGTTCTCATCAAGGCCTTCGAGGAGCGCCTCAGCATAGATCGTCATCCGTGCCTCGGTATAGCGCGAGGCGGCGGGATTATCACCGTCGATATTGCCGAAATTCCCCTGCCCATCGACCAGAGGGTAGCGCACGTTAAATTCCTGAGCCAGCCGGGCCATCGCATCGTAGATCGCGCCATCGCCATGGGGGTGGAAGTCCCCCATCGTGTCACCGCTGATCTTGGCAGATTTCATAAACTTGCCAGTCGCGCTGAGGCGCAGACGCGACATGGCGTAGAGAATGCGCCGATGCACCGGCTTCAACCCGTCGCGCGCATCGGGCAGCGCACGGTGCATGATGGTCGAGAGCGCATATTGCAGATACCGGTCCCCGATCGCGCGGCGCAACGGCTCGACCATGCTGGCCGCGCTCATATTGGGGTCGGTGGTCTCATCTGACATAGATCGTGTGTAGCGCCCGGGCTTTGGCCGGTAAAGGCTTCGCGCCCGTCACTTGCCAAAATTTTTTCCCCTGAGAATCGGGCCCGGCCTCTCGCTACCCAAAGAACATCAAAATAACGCATCGGGGGATGTTATGTTCAAATGGGTGACCGGCCTTTGCGCCGCAATCTACCTCACGCTTTTGGTCTTCGGCGCCCCGCCGGAGGGCGAAGAACTTGCCGCGCTCACAACCGATGAGGTGCCACTGGCAACCGGTTTTGTGGCTTTGGAGCCAGAACCGATTTCGTTTACGTCCGAGCCAATCGTCGAAACACCTGCTCCGGTCGCCGAAAAGGCGTCTGAAGCACCCGTTTCAGTGACGCAATTGCCCAGCACCCAGCCAAGTAAACCGGTCGAAGTGTCGAAAACGCCAATCACTCCCGAACCGATCGCAGAGCCCGACCCAAATGGAGTTGGTGAAATTTGGCAGGTGACCGGATCACGTGTGAACCTGCGTAAAGCCGCCACAACGCGGGCAAGCGTCGTTGGCCAAACCCTAAAGGGCGAACGCGCGGAGGTGCTCGAGCTTCTCGATACCGGTTGGGCGCGCGTCTTTATCATCGAAAGCGGGATCGAGGCCTACATGTCCGCCAAATTCATCATCCGCGAAGGCTGATCCCTCTAGCCTGCGGAGCCCGCATCGCGTAGCGGTGCGGGCATGATGAAAAAATCTGTTCTGATCACCGGCTGCTCTTCTGGCATTGGCTATGACGCGGCGCATACGCTTCACAAGCGCGGTTGGCGCGTCTTTGCAACTTGCCGTCAGGAGAGTGATTGCGAACGCCTTCGCGAGGAGGGGTTGGAGAGCTTTCGGCTCGACTATACCGATGAAGTCTCTATGCGCGCAGCTGTGGACGAAACACTGTCGCGCACTGGTGGGACACTTGATGCACTCTATAACAACGGTGCGTTCGCCACCCCCGGCGCGGTAGAAGACCTGCCGACCCAAGCGCTGCGCGAGAACTTCGAGACCAATTTCTTCGGCTACCACAGCCTCACCCGCATGGTGCTGCCCATCATGCGCGAGCAAGGGCATGGACGGGTGATCAATTGCTCCTCGGTGTTGGGCCTGATCACGCTGAAATGGCGCGGGTCTTACAACGCAACCAAATTTGCGCTCGAAGGGCTCACCAATACGCTGCGGATCGAGATGCGCGACACGCCGATCCACATCATTCTGATCGAGCCCGGGCCCATCACTGCGAAAATCCGGCAAAACTCTATCCCGCCCTTTGAGCGCTGGATCGATTGGGAAACCTCGCCGCGTCGCGATCAATACAAATCGACCCTGATGAAACGGCTCTACGCCGACAATGGCCCAGATCCGTTTGAGCTGCCTGCCTCCGCCGTCAGCAAGAAACTTATCCATGCCCTCGAAAGCCCGCGCCCCAAGCCGCGCTACTTCGTCACAACGCCAACCTATATGATGGATGGGCTCCGGCGCGTTTTGCCGACGCGGGCGCTCGATTGGGTGTTGAACAAAGCGTAAATTCCTGTTCGCTTTTGTGCAGCTGCCCGCTAAGTCGCTGGGAACAGTCAGTTGAAGGAGCCGTCCATGGCCCAAGACCCGCTTTTCATCGTTGTGGCAGTCGCCTGCATTGGCGTGCTGATCATCCTCTTGATCGGCATTGGGGGCTTTGCGAAAGGCGGTGATTTCAACCGCAAACATGCCAACAAAATCATGCGTTACCGCATCTACGCGCAAGCCGTGGCGGTTGTCTTGATCCTACTCTTTGTCTTTGTTCGCCGTATGGGAGGCTCCTGATCCGATGGTTGTTCTGAATAAAATCTACACCAAAACTGGCGATGCCGGAGAAACTGCGCTCGGCAATGGTGCGCGTGTCGCCAAACACTCGATGCGGGTGACTGCATATGGCACGGTTGATGAGGCGAATGCGACCGTTGGCCTTGCCCGTTTGCATGCAGACGGTGAGATGGACACGCAACTGTCGGCGATCCAAAACGACCTGTTCGATCTCGGTGCTGACCTCTGCCGTCCGGACATGGAGATGGACGCCGAGGCTGAATACCCGCCTTTGCGCATCACGCCTGCGCAGGTCGCACGGCTGGAGGCCGAAATCGACGCTATGAATGACGCGTTGGAGCCGCTGCGCTCTTTCATTTTGCCCGGTGGCTCACACCTTGCCGCGCAGCTGCATCTGTGCCGCACGGTGTCGCGCAGGGCAGAACGCCTGACGGTCGAGCTCGCAACCATGGAATCGGTTAATGAGGCCGCAGTCAAATACCTCAACCGTTTGAGCGATTGGTTCTTCGTCGCCTCTCGTATTGCCAATAATGATGGCAAGGACGATGTCCTTTGGGTTCCTGGGGCCAACCGTTAGCGCAACCGCAGGCCTGTCGTGAAATTTTTGCCTTGAATTTCACGAACGCGACGTCAGAATACAAACGCGCGTCGATTTTGTCCTATTTTCCAAAGCGGCGCTTCGCTATCTGATGGCAGAAGATTCTGCAGTGCCGCGCGCGGCGCTTTAATTTTGGGAGATACCGCCAATGAAGGTCCTCGTACCTGTCAAGCGCGTGATCGATTACAACGTGAAAGTCCGCGTGAAAGCGGATGGCAGCGGTGTCGATCTTGCAAATGTGAAAATGTCCATGAACCCGTTCGACGAAATCGCTGTCGAGCAAGCCATTCGCCTGAAAGAGGCCGGCCAAGCGGACGAAGTTGTGGCAGTCTCCATCGGCGTCAAGCAAAGCCAGGAAACACTGCGCACGGCACTGGCCATGGGCGCGGATCGCGCGATCTTGATCGTTGCAGCCGATGACGTGCACACCGACATCGAACCGCTTTCCGTCGCCAAATTGCTCAAAGGCGTCATCGATGAAGAGCAGCCAGGTCTGGTGATCTGCGGCAAGCAATCCATCGACAATGACCTCAACGCGACTGGCCAAATGCTGTCTGCCCTGATGGGCTGGAGCCAAGCCACTTTCGCGTCTGAGCTGGAAATCGAAGGCGATAAGGCCGTCGTAACCCGCGAAGTCGATGGCGGCCTGCAGACGATAAAAGTCAATATGCCGACGGTTGTGACCGTGGACCTGCGCCTCAATGAGCCGCGCTATGCGTCCCTTCCCAACATCATGAAGGCAAAGAAAAAGCCGCTCGATGAGAAGACACCTGCTGACTACGGCGTCGACGTCGCGCCTCGCCTCAGCATCGTCAAAACGGCCGAGCCAGAAGCGCGTCAGGCCGGCATCAAAGTCAGCTCTGTTGAAGAGCTGGTCACGAAACTCAAAGATGAAGCGGGGGTTATCTAATGGCTGTACTTCTTCTTGCTGAAGTCAATGACGGTGAGCTGGCCGTCGACGCGACCGCATCCGCTGTTACAGCTGCTGGCGCATTGGGTGATGTGCACGTGCTTTGCATTGGTGCGACATGCTCTGCCGCTGCTGAGGACGCCGCGAAAATCTCTGGCGTCGCCAAAGTGCTGTGCGCTGAGGATGCGACCTATGGTAAACGCCTAGCCGAACCTGCGGCAGACCTGATCGTATCGCTCGCAGGCGACTATGAGCATATCGTGGCTCCCGCCACGACAGACGCTAAAAACATCATGCCCCGCGTCGCAGCCCTGCTCGACGTTATGGTGATGACAGACGTGTCTGGCGTGGTCGACGGCAATACATTTGAGCGTCCGATCTATGCCGGCAACGCGATGCAAACCGTCCAAAGCTCTGACGCGAAAAAGGTCGTGTCCTTCCGGACGTCCTCCTTTGACGCGGCTGATATGGGCGGCTCGGCTGCGGTCGAAAATATCGGTGCAGCGGGTAACCCTGGCCTGTCCGAATGGGTCGCAGACAAGGTTGCAGCCTCTGATCGCCCTGAACTGACCTCTGCCGGCATCGTTGTGTCTGGTGGCCGTGGCGTCGGCTCGGAGGACGACTTCGCCATGATCGAGAAGCTTGCCGACAAGCTTGGTGCCGCAGTCGGTGCGTCCCGCGCAGCTGTCGACAGTGGCTATGCGCCAAACGACTGGCAGGTTGGCCAAACCGGTAAGGTTGTAGCGCCCGACCTCTATGTCGCTGTCGGCATTTCGGGCGCGATCCAGCACCTTGCGGGCATGAAGGACAGTAAGGTCATCGTTGCCATCAACAAGGACGAAGAGGCACCGATCTTCCAGGTCGCCGACTACGGGCTGGTTGCAGACCTGTTCGACGCTGTGCCCGAGTTGATCGAAAAGCTGTAGAGCGTCCTGCACCAAAGAAGTTCAAAGGCCCTGCGCGTTGCAGGGCCTTTTTTTATTTGTCTTGAATGGCTTGCAGAAGACGAGCGGCGACAAGCCCGTGAAAGGCTGGTCCTGGCACATGCTCGGCGGCCGCGGCTTCCATTGGCGGGAACATCATGCCTTTGGTTCCAAGACCTTTGACTTCATCGGGCGTGACGACTTCGACGAAGCGGTGCGCCCGGGGCGTTATTTTCTCAAGCATATCACGATCCACGAAGAGCGGGTCGACGCCAAGGTCTGGTCCAGCTTCCTCATCATCTGGGCTCCGATCGGAGGCCCAAAGAAGGATTACTTTTCCTGAAACACGCTTGAGCAGCAAATCCATGCGCGCCAGCCAAGCGGTCTTGAGCTCTTGTTCCAAAACGCCAAACTTTTCAGGTGATGCCGCACGCAAAGAAACCAGCATATGTCGCGTGAATGCGAACTCCGTGAAATCGACCTCCCGAAACACAGTGCTCATAAGGGTCGATGCTTTCAGAAAACGATCGTTGCGACGCGGATGGACCGAGTAGAAACGGTTCGACATGTTGTGCGCGCCCATAATCTGGACAACGGTAAATTCCGCCTCATTGCAAAGACTGAGGATGGATTCGTCATTCACGAAAGCATCAATACCGCCGTTTACCGCCCCAAGATTCACACAGGGCAGACCAAGTTCCTTTTCAACGATCTCGGGGAAAGGTTGGACGATATATTTTCCAAACGTCTCAGTCCCGCCAATAAAGGCGCAGTATCTCTTCTTGGTATCTTTTTTTGGCCCCCGAAACAGAAGTTTGGAGCTGCCATATCTGCATTGCTGGTAATCAATCGGGCTTTCACCCGGTCTTTCATAGGCCATAACCCACCTCACTCGACTCACACAGGCACCAATGTGAGGCGCACCCCTTTCCAAAAAGCTAAACTCGGCATTTGCTACAAGTTTTAGCTACCTGCGCCTCTTGTTTCCGGGGCTTCACGCAGCCTATGTTGAACTGGGAACGCGCAGTAGGGGCCGTTGAAAATGGACATTCGCAAAGTCGGGGTTGTCGGCGCCGGGCAGATGGGAAATGGCATCGCGCATGTGTTCGCGCTGGCGGGCTACGACGTCATTGTGTCCGATATTTCACAAGATGCGTTGGACCGCGCTGTCAACGTCATCGACGGCAACCTGACACGCCAGGTCTCACGTGAAAAAATCACTGAAGAGGCGCGCCAGGGAGCACTCGACCGCATTTCGACGACGCTGAAGCTGGCTGACGTTGGACCCTCTGACCTGATCATAGAAGCCGCGACGGAGCGTGAAACAGTTAAAAATGCAATTTTTGACGATCTGCTGCCGCATCTCAAACCGAACACCATCTTGACGTCGAACACGTCATCGATTTCGATCACGCGCCTTGCGTCGCGCACCGACCGACCCGAGAAGTTCATGGGGTTCCACTTCATGAACCCCGTGCCAATCATGCAACTGGTGGAGCTGATCCGAGGCATTGCCACTGATGATGAAACCTATTCTGCGTGTTTGGGCGTTGTCGAAAACCTTGGCAAAACGGCGGCCTCAGCCGAAGACTTCCCAGCCTTCATCGTCAACCGTATTCTGATGCCCATGATCAACGAGGCGGTTTACACGCTCTACGAAGGCGTCGGAAATGTTTCTTCTATCGACAGCGCCATGAAACTGGGCACAAACCATCCGATGGGACCGCTAGAGCTTGCGGATTTCATAGGTCTCGACACCTGCCTTGCGATCATGAACGTGTTGCATGACGGGCTGGCTGATACCAAATACCGCCCCTGCCCGCTTCTGACAAAATATGTGGAGGCCGGTTGGCTCGGTCGAAAGACACAGCGCGGTTTTTACGACTACCGCGTCGATCCGCCGAAACCCACGCGTTAGCTATTTCTGCTGCTTACCTAATGCCAGCGTCTGCTCTCGCAACCAGGCAACAAAACCGCGCGGGTTGGAGGACCAATTCTTGATCTCTTCTGGATCAAACGGCTCGCCAACGATAGGGGCCTGCGGTTTGTAAAGCGCGTGGCGCACCTCATGGATCAACAGCCCTTGCCGCAAGGTCGCCGAAATCTGGTTCGCGATCTGATATGCGCGCGAGTTGCGACCTGGGAAGAAAATCGGCACCACCGTCGCGCCGGAGCGTTGGATCATCTTGGCGGTAAATGGGTTCCACTCTTTTTCAATCGCGGGTCCGAACCAGGTCTCTGACGCGGCAACCACGCCGGAGGGGAACAGCACAATCACACCGCCCTCTTTCAAATGTTCCATCGCACGGCGGCGCATCTCTAGGTTCTGCTGCAGCGCGTCTTCCTCATGCGGGAAAGGGACGGGGATCATGAACGGGTCAATTGGCTCTACCCCAGTCAAAAGTGAGCGGGTGAGGATTTTGTAGTCCGTGCGGATCCGTCCAATTGTTTCCGCCAGTACCATGCCGTCAACCAAACCATGCGGATGGTTCGCGACTATGATGACGGGTCCGGTCTTGGGAATATTGTTCAACTGTTCCTGAGGGGTCTGAAGCTCGATCCCCATCACATCCAGTGCGTCGGCCCAGAATCCTTGGCCGTATTTCACACCGTGCCGTTCGAACTTACGGATCAGATAGAGCAAATGCAGCTTACCTGTCAGCAGCTCCATCACCTGAATGGTCCAGCGCTTGAACGGGTTGGTGAACGTGTTGGCATAGGACAGGTTGCGCCGGTCATAGGCCACATATTCAGGGTCCTCGGTGGCGACGACCTCCACCTGATCTGAGAGTTGCTTCGGATCAGACATCTGCGGCCGTCAGCACTCTTCGCCAAACTTGTCCGCAACCAGCGCGGCAATCGCCTCAGCCAGTGGACCAGCCTGCGGGCCTTGGGTCGTTACATCGATAGAGGTTCCGCGTGCAGCCCCCAACATCAACAAGCCCATAATGCTGTCGCCTGACACATCCATACCGTCCCTACTCACGGTCGCGCTGGCGTCAAAGCTCTCAACCACCTCAACCAGCTTTGCTGAGGCGCGGGCATGAAGCCCTTTTTCGTTGACGATCTGCAAACACTGCTCAGTCATCAGAGCCTGACCCGTTGAAACTGTTGATGTATTTTCGACCGGCTGCCATCGCAAAGTCAACGGCCTGAGGCACATCCAGGTGACGCGACTTTGCCAGCTTGATCAGCATCGGCAGGTTGGCCCCGTAAAGGATGCGCCGGTTCTGCGGTTTGCATGCATTCAGCGAGAGGTTCGAGGGCGAGCCACCGAACATATCCGTCACGACAACGACGCCATCGCCGGTATCAACTTCATCAGCGGCCGCACAAATCTCGGCCTGTTTGGCGGAGCGGTCATGGGCTTCTTCAATAGTGATCGCTTTTACACCAGGCTGAACGCCAACCACATGCTCGACCGCGGAGAGATACTCCTTGGCCAATCCGCCATGCGCAACGATCACGATACCAATCAAATCCGGCCTTCCTTGCGGGGCCACGCGGCGGCGCAGCACTGAGTGTCCTGATGGATCAAAGCCCCGTGCCTTCCCCAGCTTGGCGCCGCTCCAATTCCCGATGCCTTATAGACACCCGCCACCCCTTATTTGCAAGGGCTTTGCCGAATTCTTCCGCTACGGCAACAGAGCGGTGTTTGCCGCCTGTACACCCCAAGGCCAGCCCAAGATGCGCCTTCCTTTCATCACGAAAGGCAGGCAGCAAAAGCTCGGCCGTGTCGAGCAATTGCGCAAAGAATGCATCATAACGCGGATCGGCTTTGACGTAGGTTGCGACTTCGTCGCTCTGGCCCGTCTGGGCGCGCAAGTCTGGCTGCCAATGCGGGTTTTTCAGAAAACGACAGTCCCAGACCATATCGGCCCCGCGCGGTAACCCGCGCTTGTAGGAAAAGGACTCGACCGTGAGCGCCATATGGGTGCTGGCACTTGCCGTGAACCAGCCCGCGATCTCAGCCTTCAGCTCATGCGGCGTCATAGCGCTGGTGTCGATCAAAATATCAGCCGCAGCCCGCAAGGGTGCTAGAAGCGTTACCTCCTGCTCCACACCTTCTCTTGGACTGGCATTGGGGGCCAAAGGATGCCGCCTGCGTGTCTCCGAATAACGACGGATCAAGATATCGGCGTCTGCGTCGATGAAAACCAGTTGATGGTCCAACCCCGGACGCTCCGCGAGGTCATCGCCCAGCTGCGCGACCCGCTCTGGCGAGAAATCGCGATTTCGAATATCCAGGCCAAGTGCCAGCGGTGTCTCTAGCTTTGGTCCATCAAGTAGACGCGACACCAGCGAGATCGGGATGTTGTCGATCGTCTCAAACCCCAGATCTTCCAACGCGTTGATCGCAGTCGAGCGTCCAGCACCCGACGGGCCCGTCACCAACACCACCGCGTTTTCCGATTTTAACTTCGCCGTCACGAACCTTGTCCTGAATCCGTCGCTACCGACTCTAGATATAGCAAAACAGCGGCAGGAAAATATGGCGCGTCAATGTATCGCCAAATCGTGACAGGAACACCCAGCACATCATGCGATCTCTGCTCTGGCGATCGCATCGTTTGGCGCTGATCTAAGTCCACCAGAAGCGCCAGCCGAGCCTCGTGCGACATCGGAGCATCCAGCAACCCAATTCCGCGCGCTTCGATCTTGGAAGGAAGCGTTTCCGGCTTGGACAGGAGAACCTGATCGGCCTGCCGCGACAGGGCAACCTGATCATCAGCAATGAGCTTTGCACCCAAGCCCAAAAGCTGAAGGGCAAGCGCTGACTTACCACTTCCCGATGCCCCTAGGATCAGGACACCCGCGTCACCCGCCGATACAGCGCTAGCATGACGGGTCTCGCTGGCCCCCGTCAAAATGCGAAACCCTGAGACATTTCAAAGATCAGGTCGGCAGGCCGACGACAAACCGCGCACCCAGTGGCTCAGATGTAATGTCAGCATCAGTAGGCCGGATATTCTCTGCCCAGATCACCCCGCCATGCGCTTCGACAATCTGTTTAGAGATCGCCAAACCAAGCCCGGAGTGGTTGCCAAATTGCTGCTCAGGGCGTTCCGAGTAGAACCGGTTGAAGACTTTGTTCAAAGCCTGTTCCGGAATGCCAGGGCCGGTGTCTTCAACGACAACGAGGACACGGTTGTCGCGCCGGCGGGCCCAAATGCGCACCGCGTCGCCATCCTCACAAAACGAGGTCGCGTTGGTGATGAGGTTCACAAAGACCTGCGCCAAACGCGCCTCGAGCCCGTGAATAATGATCGGTTCATTCGGCACGTCGCGAATGAACTCGACGCCTTTTTCAGCGGCCTGCTGCGACAGATACTCGGTCAAGTTGCCCAGCATTTTCATCAGATCGAACGGTTCTTCGTCTTCTTTCACTAACTCGCTGTCGAGGCGGGACGCGTTGGAGATGTCGCTGACCAACCGGTCAAGCCGGCGCACGTCATGCTCGATCACTTCAAGCAAGCGGAACCGTTGATCGTCTGTCTTGGCCACATGCAGAGTGCCAACTGCGGACCGCAAAGACGCCAATGGATTCTTGATCTCGTGCGCCACATCCGCCGCGAACTGCTCATTCGCGTCGATGCGTTCGTAAAGCGCCGAAACCATACCGCGCATCGCGCCAGACAACCGGCCAATTTCATCGGGACGCGCTGTCAGGTCCGGGATGCGAACGCGGGACGGGCTCACCTTGCGCGCATTGCGGTCGCGCCCAAGCTCAGCAGCTGCGGCCAGATCGGAAAGCGGGTTCGCAATGGTCGAGGCCAGAACGAGGCTCAACCCAATAGAAACCAGAATAGCGATGACAAACATCTGCAAGACCTGCTCGCGCTCCACGCGAACAAGTTGGTCAATCTGACCTGCAATCGTCGTCAAAGCAACGACACCGACGGTGCCATCGTTCAGCTCGATCGGGGTTGCGACCGAGAAAATGCTGCCCGAAGCGCCATCAAGGCCGCTGCGCACTTGGGTTTCGCCGTCCAGCGCTGTCGGAAGCAAAACACGTGCTTCCTCTTCTCCGGTTACGCTGGGCAAAACGATCTCATCCGGTCCGAAGACACTGGACACAGCTTCCCAGACAGAGTTCAGAAAGTTGGTAATGATGGTGCTATTGTCGTCAGGCATCAACGCTTCGGTACCCGCAAGGGTTTCCCGCGTCATACCCAAAGTACTGGCGACCAGGTTTTCGTCCTTATCGAATATGAAAACCTCAACCCCGGGGGAGATATCCAATCTCTCAAGAACCACTTCGGCCTCGCGTCCGTCGCCAGCCGTCAGCGAGACACCAAAGGCGCCGTCAAGCCGCGCCTCAAAGACATCGGCAATAAGCTCGGCCTCAGAGACCAGGCCCGCTTCGCGCTGAACCACCAGACTGTCGCGGAACGGGTTCAGGAACAGGACGCCCGCCACAAGAATGACAAGGGCAAGCAGATTAAAGGTGATGATTTTGCGGGCCAGCGGCGACCTGTTCAGCGAAATGAAGTTCCGCTTCTTGCGGCTGGATTGCAGCTCGTCTTCGACGGAGCCATCTTGCTCCGTCCAATCTTCGCCCATTTCCAACTCAGTATTTCGCACAGGTTTCGCGTCCGACACAGCAATCCTCGACGCCAGGGTCATCGTAAAACTTTACTCTTCGTTATATCTGTAGCCGATCCCGTAAAGCGTTTCGATAGCAGAAAACTCATCATCGGCCGTGCGCATTTTCTTACGAAGGCGTTTGATGTGGCTGTCGATAGTGCGGTCGTCGACATATACTTGGTCGTCATAGGCCACGTCCATCAGTTGGTCACGCGATTTCACGAAACCGGGGCGTTGCGCCAAGGCCTGCAGCAACAAAAACTCGGTCACTGTAAGTGAGACGTCGTTGCCTTTCCAAGAAACCGTATGGCGTAGCGGATCCATAACCAGATCACCGCGCACCATGGTCTGGGCAACCTCGCCCTCGCCCGCATCGTCTTTTTCGATCGCATCCTTGCGCCGCAAAAGCGCGCGAATGCGCTCCACCAGCAGGCGCTGCGAGAAGGGCTTACGTACGTAATCATCCGCCCCCATACGCAAACCCAGAACTTCGTCGATCTCATCATCCTTAGAGGTCAGGAAGATAACTGGCACTTCTGATTTCTGGCGAAGCCGCTGCAGCAGGTCCATCCCATCCATGCGAGGCATCTTGATATCCAAAACGGCCATATCAGGCATCTTGCGCGAAAACGCGTCGAGTGCGCTTTGGCCATCATTATAGGTCTCAACCTCGAACCCTTCAGCTTCAAGGGTCATCTGAACGGAGGTCAAAATATTGCGGTCGTCATCGACCAGAGCGATCTTGGACATGGGTGAGCCCTTTTTTAACTGCCAAATTCTTGTTCGTTGTTTTTTTGCATCATCGGATGCGGCGGCCCGGGAATCAACGATTTTGTGCCGAATCATCGGTTTCAGTGCCTTATTTCGGCATTTCAGTCCTAATGTTTGACTAATTTGCCGCACATTGTTTCCGATGATAACGCTAACCTACGGCTTTCTCCCGGTTCCGCGACCCTACACCGGTTGCTATAACAGACCCCTGTCACAAACCTGTGGCCCATGCGCGTATGGCCCCGCGCATGTATTTTGATCCGCGAGGATGCACCCCTCGCGACCGGAGAGATTTCCATGACCCAAGGACGCGTCAATCCTGCGCATACACTTGAAACACAAGGCATAAACGGACTTGGGTCGGTCTATTACAACTATCTCGAGCCTGCGCTCATCGAGAGCGCGCTCAAGGCAGGCGAGGGAACATTGGGAAAAGGCGGCGCCTTTCTAGTGACCACGGGAACCCATACCGGCCGGTCGCCGAAAGATAAATTTGTCGTTCAAACCGACAACGTGAAAGACAACATCTGGTGGGACAACAACGCCCCAATGACGACCGAGGGGTTTGACGCGCTTTACGCCGACATGCTCGCCCACATGAAAGGGAAAGACTACTATGTCCAAGACCTATTCGGTGGCGCGGACCCGTCGCAGCGTCTCGACGTGCGTGTTGTGACTGAGCTGGCCTGGCACGGCCTCTTCATACGTCACATGCTACGTCGCCCGGAAGCGCGTGAGCTTGAAAGCTTTGTACCTGAATTCACCATCATCAACTGCCCAAGCTTCAAAGCCGATCCAGCAAAACACGGGTGCCGGTCAGAAACCGTGATCGCGATGAACTTCGACAAGAAGCTGATCCTGATTGGTGGCACCGAATATGCAGGCGAGAACAAGAAGTCTGTATTCACTTTGATGAACTACCTGCTGCCTGAAAAAGGCATCATGCCGATGCATTGCTCGGCCAATCACGCACCAGGCAACCCTGCGGACACAGCCGTCTTCTTTGGCCTGTCCGGCACTGGCAAAACCACCCTCTCTGCGGAACCAAACCGCGTCCTGATCGGCGATGACGAGCATGGTTGGTCTGACCGTGGCTCCTTCAACTTCGAGGGTGGCTGCTACGCTAAGACAATCAACCTCTCGCCCACGGCAGAACCTGAAATCTACGCCACGACCGAGAAGTTCGGAACGGTCGTCGAAAACATGGTGTTCGACCCAGACACGCTGGAGCTGGATTTCGAGGATGACAGCCTGACGGCCAATATGCGTTGCGCCTATCCGCTGCACTATATCTCTAACGCGTCCGACACGGCGCTTGGTGGGCATCCAAAGAACATCATCATGCTGACCTGCGATGCGTTCGGCGTGCTGCCGCCGATCTCCCGTCTCACACCGGCGCAAGCGATGTATCACTTCCTGTCAGGTTTCACCTCCAAGGTGGCAGGGACCGAGCGCGGCGTTACTGAGCCAGAGCCCACCTTCTCTACCTGCTTCGGAGCCCCCTTCATGCCGCGCCGCCCAGAAGTCTATGGCAAGCTTCTGCAAGAAAAGATCGCCAAGCACGGCTCCCATTGCTGGTTGGTCAACACCGGCTGGACCGGCGGTGCTTACGGCACAGGGTCGCGCATGCCGATCCGGGCTACACGTTCGCTTTTGTCGGCTGCGCTGGATGGCTCGCTGAACAAAGGCACGTTCCGCACCGATCCGAATTTCGGGTTTGAGGTTCCGACCTCTGCCGAAGGCGTCGCTGACGTCATCTTGGACCCCCGTCGTACCTGGGACGACCCGGAAGCCTATGACCGGCAGGCCGCCAAACTGGTCGAAATGTTCTCGGACAATTTTGAGCAATACCTGCCCTATATTGATGCCGATGTGAAAAAAGCTGCGATCGGGTAAACATCGAAAAAACAGCTAAATAGAACCCGCCCTGCAACGCAGAGGCGGGTTTTTTATGCTGCCCCGCATGCGGGGGATCCGGCAAGCCCTTGACCAATAATGAATACTAAAATTTGTTAAGGATTTTGAAAGCTAATCCAAACGCATCGCTCTCGCGAACGCCCCGAACGCGTAGAGCCCAAATCGATGATTTTACTCCGAGCTCTAAAGTCTGCTATGGACCGACAGCTGCGTCTGCAAATGTCGGCTCTGCCCCGCCAAGCGGACGTTCGCCCGCGTCGCCAAAGCCTCCGAGGTTCACAGTCGCGCTATGTGGCAACAGTGAACCGCAACGTTTACGGACTCTGGTGCGTCACCGTGGCTAGGCATCTTGTCCGATTCAGACTTAGTAAAGCAAAGAGTTGGCGTGGGAATAACTGTTGGAAGGATCTAAGCCATATTTGAATTTTTTGTTTTAAAAAAATACATACAAAGTTTTTGTGGCGGAGACGAAGGCCCCCATACACTCCAGAAAATAATAGAGAAATTCGCGCTTACTTTGCTTACCCGCCCAAAAAATCAACCGAACGAACTTTGGGAGCGACTTCTTGTTCAATCAAGCTCCACGCTAGAAACTTTCGAATCACTGCTGATTGCGATGCTTGGTTCACCGGAGCAGTGCGGGCGCTTTTTGATGCTCGCTCTAGAAGAAGTGGCTCGACCCGGAGCGCCTCGGCCAGCCAAAACACCATGGGCGGACAATTGATTGCATTGTAAACGCGCCGAGCGGACTTTTCAGGATAATGGTACTCGGTCAGCCATCTGGTCCAGTGATGCTTTTGATCTCTGTACGTTGCCCGTCCGCGTCCCGGCCCAATCTCAAGATCATTTTCCAGTCGGGTGATCAGCGGGGCGCTTGCCTCGGTGGGCACCGGCAGGGTTTCGATGATTTCAAGAAGCTGTCGAACCTGCAACAAGTCGGACCTTCAACAGTAGCCTGTTTTAGATCACTACCCCATTGCAACGAGCGCCCAAACCCTAAAATCGTTTTTAGTTGCAACTAGTTGCAACTTCTCTGGTTATCACCAAGTTGTTTGTCCCTATGGTCCGATGTGTCGACGTAGCCTGCAACCAGTTGCAATTCCACTTTCTGAGCTGACACAAATTTTCTCTAAGCAGCTAAAATCCGCTAGTTTTCTCAACTGAGATCGCGCCAAGCACGACACATTGCGCCATGAGAGAGTTGCAACCAGTTGCAGCGCCGAGGATTGGAAATTCGAAATAGAGGGTCACAAAGTGTCACTGGCGACGGCCAGGAGTTGGACACCTTTGGTCGCGGGAGAGTTTACCAAAAGCTGCCTTTCCAAACCGAAAGATGAAGGTCAGCGCTGCGGGCCTAAGCTGACCTAAGCCGTCATCACTTGAGTGACTGCTTTGCGTTCGTAGTAGACACTCGTTCCCTCTGGTTACCCGCTTGTACGGTACCAGCTCGCAAGCCACCACAGCATGATTGGCGAGATGATCACCTCGGCTAGCAACCCTAGGAAGATCAGCGTGACGCCCATGGAGTGATCCGGCAAGCCGTACTGCCAGATCGACAGGATTCGACCTAAACCACCAAGAATGACCATTCCCAAAAGCGCGATCATAGCCGGTTTGTAGCGGTTCAGATCGCGCACAAAGAGGATAAACATCACGCCAACACCGAACCAGAGTCCAGAGAAAAAGCGGAAGACATTGTCGACCATTGGGTCGGCAAAGCCAGCGTCGGTGAGCGTGGCGCCGAAAGCGCGTTGCGACGCTAGGCCCTGAATGAGGTCACTGGCTCCTGTGATCAGGGCTATCGCAGCGAAGAAGTAGCAGAGTATTGTAAAAAAGCGCATTATTGTCCCTCTTTTGACTTTTTTCGTTACGCGTTCAGTCCGACCAGTTCACTGGTCTTTGCGACAAGTGCTCGGGCGGTGTCCATGTTACGCGCGTTTGGGTTGGGCGTTTCCATCGGCCAACCACCCGGACGACATTCCTTGTCGCGATAGAGGACGGAGTGTTGGCTGAAATAGCCACCCGAATGGTTTGGGGCATCATCATTGAGCAGCACATGCAATGAAGTCTGCGCAGATGCCCAGTTGCTATCCGACATCCCACGGGTAAGCGGACGCGCCACTGACATCGCGACGCGCATCCAAAGGGGACCACCAGACCCAAAGTTCGAACGCGCCCAGCCAGGATGGATGGAAGCTGTAGTGACACCTGTCCCTTCCAGGCGCTCGGCAAGTTCTTTTGCATAAAGCACCGACGCGACCTTGGCCTCGCCATAGGCATCCATCGCGCTGTAGGGACGGGTCTTCCAGTTGAGGTCGTCCAGATTCACATCATAGCGCTTGGCCCGAGAGTTGGCGTGCACCACGGATGAGATGATGTAGATACGAGAAGGTGCAGATGCCTTAAGAAGGTCGAGCAAGAGCTCGGTGAGCAAAAAATGCCCGAAGTAACTTGCGGCCAGGGTCATCTCAAAGCCGTCATTCGAATACTTGGCTTCGTTACCCATGATCACGGCACCTGCGTTGCATCCAAGGCCATCCAACCGATCATGTTTTGCAATGAAGGCCTCTGTAAAGGTGCGCACCGAAGCTAGGTCGGCCAAGTCGCAATGCATAACCTCTGACGTACCTTTCAGATCAGCAAACTCTCTTTGCGCCTCTTCACCTGCGTCGACACGACGACAAGCCATCACCACGTGTGCGCCTTGTTTGACGAGTTGTCTGGTTGTTTCTAGGCCCACACCAGAGTTCGCCCCGGTGATCAAATAGGTCGTGCCAGTAAGAACCTTGGCAAGATCGCTTTCAGCGGTCCAACGGGTATTCTTATGGGGCATGACTATGTTCCAATCTGGCTGGCTTGGCGGAGAATCCGCCAAAGACATTCGTGTTGTTGAAGCCATACCTATTGGCTATGGGCGCCCTTGATAATCGCGAGGTGCGCCAATCAAATATCGGATCATGCCAATTCCGCAGTGCCGACGGCCCGGTCATTTGGCACGTCATCCACATCCGGTGACCCGCCAGTGCAGGGAATTTAGCTGTGCTCAGCGCTTGAGGAATTGGCCGCACGATACTCACCCGGAGTTGTCCCGACCCATCCGTGAAATGCGCGGAAAAACGAAGAGGTCTCTCTGAAGCCCAGCAGATAAGAAATCTCCGGCAAACTCAGTGCACTGTCCTTGAGATATCGTTTTGCCATTTCAAAACGCGCTTCGTTCAGAAGTTCTTGGAAGCTTGTTCCCTCATCGCTCAGTCGTCGTTGTAGACTTCGTTTCGAGACGTTTAGACGATGCGCCATGTCGTCAACAGACGTCGAGCCGCCCGGCAGCGACTCTGTCAATGCACGTTTGACCCGCCCCGCCAATGTCGCTTGGCCCATGCGCTCTTCAAGTTGTTCGACAAAGTCAGGCTCCAGGGTCTCCCAAAGTGACTCGCTCCGGGTTATCAGTGGGAGATCGGCGTCCTTGCAATCGAACGTGAGGCCGACATGATCAGATATGGTCGGTGCGGCCCCGAGAAATTTGAGACAAGTTTCATCTACTTGCAGAGGTCCCGGAAGGCAGGTTGAGACCGCAGTGACATTCGTTCCCGTGAATGTGCGCGCGCACTCTGTCATGTAAATCAGCTCAAACAGTCCCATGCTCGGCGGAAACGTCAATCCGGGTTCCGAGGGACGCATCGATACATTGAGGTCGCCATCGAGCCTCTGTACGTCCATGTCTACCGGTCCAATGAGTGGTTTGAAATCGGCGAGCCGCGCAAGACCGAGACCAAGAGTTTCAGCACAGGAGAATGCAAAGACCGGCGGTATGAAAGGTCCGTGCGCATAGGCCATGGCAAGGTCCATTTCGAAGCTGGGTCGATCCGCTTCGATGCGTGTGGCCTCCCAAATACGAAAGTAAGTATCTGCGCCGACACTCAAATCACTGTCGTTCGCTAGGCTAGGCGAAAGACCGACGCGGCTGAGTATCCGCTCAGGCGATGCACCAAGTAGGGTTGCTGAGTTCTTTAGTGAGGCGCTCACTGCGTATTTCATCGCCATACCGTGTTTCCAAATTTTGCGGTCACCCTTTGATATGGGCCCAGGCTGTGGTCGTTTACCACAGCATACCAGCGCGATGGCGCAATCTGCCATTAGTTTGGCACGGTTCGCCAATAGCGCGTGCGCAGAGGTCTGTTAGCTTTATGCCAATAGCCATCAGGGAGGCCGCGAGATGCAATTGACCGTCAACGGAAATGAGCACGAAGTGGATGTCACGCCAGACATGCCGCTCCTTTGGGTGCTCAGAGACGAATTGAACATCACGGGCCCAAAGTATGGCTGTGGCATCGCGCAGTGCGGGGCCTGCACTGTTCATGTCGACGGGGTTGCGGTTCGGTCTTGCCAGCTTGCCATTGGTGATTTGGCGGGTGGCGAGGTCACCACGATTGAAGGCCTGGCAGAGCCCGACAGTTTGCACGCTGTCCAGGAAGCGTGGATCGAACACCAAGTCGCGCAATGTGGCTACTGCCAGTCTGGCCAAATCATGCAGGCGGCATCTTTCCTAGACCTCAACCCAGAGCCAACGGACGAGGACATTGATGCAGCAATGTCGGCCAACCTGTGCCGCTGTGGCACCTATCCTCGCATCCGCGCAGCGATCCACGCCGCCGCCAAGAAATTGCAGGAGGCCTGAGCCATGCCAAGTGTCGGAAAGATCGCCCGTCGCACGTTTCTGATCGGTTCAGCAGCCATCGCTGGTGGCGTTGCCTTTGGCGCGTACATGGTGAACCGTCCGATCCCAAACCCCTTATTGGATGATCTTGCGGATGGGGAAGCCGCGATTACGCCGTTCGTGAAAGTCACTTCAGAGGGTATCACACTCATCACCCCGCGTGCTGACAAGGGCCAGGGATCATACTCAATGCAGGCTTACCTGATCGCGGAGGAACTGGACATTGATCCAACTGACACGATCCGCATGCCGGGTTTGCCAGGTCCAGCTTACTATAATGCCGAAGTAATGGCTGAAGGCTCTCCACTTCCAGCTTACGATGAGAGCGCGACGGCTGAAACGATCCGGTCGGTGTTGCGTGTGGTGCCCAAACTCTTTTCGATCCAGATGACCGGTGGCTCGTCCACCGTACCTGACATGTTCGAGAAGTTGCGCCATGCAGGGGCAGTTGCGCGCGAAACGTTGAAAGAAGCCGCCGCGCAAAGGCTAGGTGTAGCGAGAGTAGACTTGTCTACCGAAGACGGTCACGTGATCGCGCCGGATGGTACGCGGATTGCCTACACAGACCTGGCTGCTGATGCTGCTGGGATAGAACCCATTACTGACGTCACACTCCGCGACCCCTCAGACTGGCGGTATCTCGGAAAGGCAGGCCTGCCGCGCATTGACATGGAAGCGAAGTGTACCGGCGCTGAAAAGTACGGGATTGATCTGGCCTTTGACAGTATGCTCTTTGCGTCGATCTGCGCCAATCCCGGTATCGGCGGTGCTCTCGAAAGCTTCGACGCATCGGAGGCTGAAGGTATGCCCGGCGTTAGGCGTGTGTTGGAAGTAACTGCTGGGAACCCTGGGGTTGCAGTGATCGCGACGAACACTTGGTACGCAATTCAGGCTGCTCGCGCTGTCGAATGCAATTGGGGTGCGCCAAACTACCCCGCCAGCAGTGCTGAAATGTTCGATCTTCTGGAAGCGGCAGTGGATAACGAGGAGAATTTCGATCACCGCCAGCGCGAAGAAGGCGACGTGGACGCGGCGCTGTCTGAGGGCGAAGTGTTCGAAGCGCAATATCGCATCCCCTATCTGGCCCATGCGCCGATGGAGCCAATGAACGCCATCGTCAAAGTCACAGACGACCGGATCGATATCTGGACGGGCACTCAAATCCCGCTCTTCATCAAGCAGCGTGCGGCCCTGATCTCCGGCATGGATGCGGAGAAGATATTCGTTCACGTCTAGCCCATGGGTGGCAGCTTTGGCCACAAGCTGGAAATGACCCATGTCGAACAAGCGGTTGAGATCGCGATGTCCGAAAAGGGCACGCCGATCAAGCTGACCTGGAGCCGCGAAGAGGACATGACCCACGACTACCCGCGTCCGGCGTCTGTGATGCACGGCCGAGGCATCGTCAAAGACGGCCAAGTCGATACCTTTGATATCTCCGTTTCGCAGCAAGCCATGGCTCCGAACTGGTTCGGTCGCTTGGCTGGTATGGGCATTCCGGGACCAGACGCTACGATCACAACAGGGTCATGGGATCAGCCCTTCGCAATTCCAAACTATCGTGTCACTGGCTATCGCGCCCCTGACATGGTGCCAGTCTCAAGTTGGCGTTCGGTGGGTGCATCGGGCAACGGCTTCTATCACGACACGTTCTTGGATGAGTTGATCCATGAGGCCGGAGCGGACCCTTTGTAGGAACGCTTGCGCCTTTGCTTGCACGAACAGTCTCGAACCGTTCTTGAGACCGTTGGCGAAAAGTCTGGGTGGGATGGCCCGTCATTGGGTGAAGGCAGAGGACGCGGGGTTGCTTTCTGCATGTCCTTCGGCGTCCCGACCGCCCAAGTTGTCGAAGTCACAAACACAGAGTTCGGCATCAGGCTCGATAGAGCTTACATCGTCGCTGATGTCGGGCTTGTCCTCGATCCAGTGAACGCGGAAGCGCAACTTTTCGGCGGCCTGATCTACGCACTCAGCCACGCGATCAATTCCGAACTCACATATGGGGATTATGGCCCGCTTCAGACCAACTACCACGCTTATGAAGGGCTGCGCCTCTACCAGACGCCTGAAATCGAGGTAAAAATCCTGGAGAACATGCCCGGCATCCGAGGGGTCGGTGAACCAGGTGTTCCACCAGCAGCACCCGCCCTCGGCAACGCGATCTTTGCCGCCACCGGGCAGCGCATCCGCGAGATGCCGTTCAACAAACACATCAACTTCGTCTGAGGAACCCGGCCATGAAATTCAAAATTACGCTGGCCGTTCTTCTGGCCGCAACACTTCCGGTTGCTGCAGAGGTCGATATCAATCCGCCGGTTTCAGCAACAGAGACCGAGGGACTTGAGGCTTGGAGCCGCATCTATGAGGTCGCGAGCCATCCGCGTTGCGCAAACTGCCACACAGGCGCAAGTGACAGGCCCATGTGGTCTGGGCCGTCATATGGAGTGACACGCTCACATGGCATGAATATTCGTGCAGGCGAAAGTCGCATCGGCGCAGAACACCTGCTTTGTTCAACCTGCCACACGACCAAGGATGAAGACTGGGACAATGCCAATGCAATGCCTCATGCCGCGCCCCGCGTCGCAATGTCATGGCAGCTTGCCCCTGTTGAAGCCGATTGGTTCGGACGCAGCTCGATTGAAATTTGTGAGCAGCTCCGGGATCCGGATCGCAACGGCGAGCGCGATATGCAGGCACTAGCTGAACACCTAGACCACGATCTGATCTTGCACTGGGCCTGGAAACCAGGCGGCGGGCGCGAACCCGCTCCCTACAGCCTGCAAGAGCATGTGAATGACATTCTGATCTGGGGCACCGCTGGGTTCCCTTGCCCTGAAAGCTGAGGAGAACGCCAATGTACGCAGGAATAGCAGGCGGTTTGCTCGTTTTTACTGGGCTTTGGCACGCGACTGAGTGGCTGATGGATGGGCGTCGGCGAGACACACTTATGCTGATACCCGCTGGCCTCATGTATCTTCTTTTGGGCTATCTCCTGGTCACCGTGACAGGCGGAGCGGCAACTGTCATTGCTCCAATCATACTGCCCGCGCTCGGCGGTACCTTTGCCTATATGAATTTGGGCAAGATGGATGTCCGCCGATGGGTGACTTGGACGTTTATCGCAGTGGATGTCATCATTGTATTGGTCCTTCTCATCGTCTTGTTTTCCTGATGCTAGGTTGCCCTTAAAGAGAAACTCGGCTGGCTTAGTTTCACCCAAGTTCGGACATTCGCACGACGCGCAGCATTAGGTGTTTTGGGCTCACAGTTCGCTTTCGCCTAATGCGTGATAAACGACCGCACTAGAACGCCCGCGACTAACTCGGTGACCTAAGTGGCCAGTCGTGTGACTGTCCCCGGCTAAGGCCTGTCGCCCAGTATGTACGCGCGCCCGCGCAGTGAAAAAGCGCCGCAATGTAGTTGCAACCAGTTGCAAGCACTACACGAGAAAAAAGCTGGGGCTGCTCACATCCGCTCACTCGGCGTGGTCATCTTCTCCGTGCTCTTCGGCCACTCCGACAAGGTATTTGTCGTAAGTCTTTTTGAGGTACTGCAAGGCGGCGTCCTTATCCACATTGGCCTTAAGTTGCTCCTGCACAAAGTGCATTCGTGCCTTGCACGCTTGAAGCACTTCTCCCCAGCTTTTTACCCACACCTGAATATCGCCGTCGTCAGAGATGAACACACGACCGGACGGCTGGTCTTTCTGGCGTGTTTTCGTCTTCGCGTACGCATCAAGATCGTTAGATACAACCCAGAAATTCCATCGGGTCTTTACCGACCGGAAGCGTTCGTCATTGGCAACCGTGAAGGCATACTTCTCCACCTGCGTAATCTCATCCGATCCGATCCTGCACTTGGGGCGCTTCAATTCGACTACCAGATGCTCCCGTTCATCTGAGCGGCTCTGGGGTACAGCCCGAGACAGCATCAAGTCCACAATACCCGGTGGTGTCGCGAATTTGGTGGAAATTTGAAGTTGGCGTAATCTCCGGGTGAA
>JAPORH010000180.1 GCA_026710325.1 Litoreibacter sp.
GCCAATGCTGTTCTGGGCATTGATGGCATCGGGCCAAATCCAGATGCGCAAGGTCGATGGCTGGGAAACCCTCGATCAGCCGCTCAACGAAATCCTTGACCTCGCAGCATAACAAAGCCAAACAATAAGCCGCTCGGAAACGCCATGGAATAATTTCCACCACTTTCGAGACACAACCAGAGATCAATACGGCAATGCAGTCTCAGGCGACCGGTCTCAACGACATTAGCCAATCCATGGGCGAGCTGGATACTTTGACGCAACAGAATGCCGCAATGGCGGAGGAAAGCTCCGCTGCATTCGTCGATCTGAAGTCCGATTTGGCGGATCTGCAAAGTGGTGCGTCCAACTTCAAAATCGCGTCTTCTTCCGTCTCCAGACCCGTTCGAGCCAGCGCGTCACCGATGCCGACGCCCCAAAAGGACGCGTCTTTCAAAGAACCTACAAAACGACCCGTCGCGCCCCCTCGGACAAATGCTCAACACATACCAGCTTCAACGCACCAACAGCTGCAACCAGCAGTTGTCGACACGGATCTGGAAACATGGGAAGAGTTCTAGGCTTTATCAGTCCTCCCCGGAAGCACACCGTTTATCTTTGCAATGACAGGGTTGGCTGAGAGATAGGCAATCGCATGTACTTTGTCGTGTTTTTCGAGGTTTGGCACAGATCGCAGTGGATCAGTTGGCCTGACCAAAAAAAACTTATGCGCGCGCTAATAAAGCTCCCAATCATCGTCGTGAGGGAGCGCACCGATTGCCATCCATGAGGCGCGCACGCGTGCAATTCGGCTATCGCCCCAGGTCTTGAAAACAAGGGCAAAGCCAGCCTCGGTGATCTCCTCAGCGGATATATCGACACGTTGATTTTGCGCGTTATCGATATCCCACATCGTCAGACCCACATGAAGGGCGGGCGCGGTCAAAAACCGTTCGTCAAAAGTTATGTCCGTGTTGTGCGCGCGAGGCCCAGTGCCAACCCACATGGGACCGTCATTTGCATAATCGGAAAACAGGACACGCTCACCCTGGCATATACCGATCTTTGCGTTTTGTAACTTGTGCATTGATTAACCTCACATGGGCCCATCTACGCATCAATCTAGGCAAGAATTTGTTAGCCAAAAGAAAAGGGGCCCCGGAGGGCCCCTGAATATCCAATGCGCCGCGCAGATCAGGTTAACGCAACACCAGCCGTCATATCATCGAGCAGTTTAGCACTGTCATCTGAACCAGCCGTCTCATGCGCCTTTTGGGCTTCCGCGATCAGCTCGGCCTGCAGCTCAGGCGTCATGTCGGCGCGCGCATAGGCGCGTTCAGCAAGAACGGACGCAGTTTCTGCCGATACCTCGGCAAAACCGCCTGTCACGAAATACTCTTGCGTGCCAGACCCTGAAACGACTTTCAGGTAGCCCGGACGCAATGTCGTGATCATCGGCGTATGCCCCGGCATCGCGGTGAAGTCACCATCGGCGCCCGGGATTTGCACCTCACTGGCCTCAACAGAGGCCAGCTTTCGCTCGGGCGAGACCAGTTCGAATTGCATTGCCATGAAGGTCTCCTATCAGGCTGCGTCGGCAGCCATTTTCTCGGCTTTGGCGATCACCTCGTCGATGCCGCCAACCATGTAGAAAGCGCCCTCGGGCAGGTGGTCATATTCGCCAGCGACAACCGCTTTAAACGACTGGATCGTGTCTGCCAAAGGCACCTGCTTGCCGTCGGAGCCGGTGAAGACTTTCGCCACGTCAAACGGCTGGCTTAGGAAACGCTGGATTTTCCGGGCTCGGGCCACGGTCAGCTTATCCTCTTCCGACAGTTCGTCCATGCCGAGGATTGCGATGATGTCTTGCAGCGATTTGTAACGCTGCAAAATACCCTGAACGTCACGGGCCACGCCATAATGCTCTTCACCCACAATCGCGGGGTCCATCAGGCGAGACGTTGAGTCGAGCGGGTCCACAGCAGGGTAGATGCCCAGCTCAGAAATCGCACGCGACAAAACGGTGGTGGCGTCAAGGTGCGCAAAGGACGTCGCCGGCGCAGGGTCGGTCAGGTCGTCCGCAGGCACGTAGACGGCTTGCACCGATGTGATCGAACCGGCTTTGGTCGAGGTGATGCGTTCTTGCATCGCGCCCATGTCGGTGGCCAGCGTTGGCTGGTAGCCCACAGCGGATGGGATCCGTCCTAGAAGCGCCGACACCTCGGAGCCCGCTTGGGTAAAGCGGAAGATGTTGTCGACGAAGAACAAAACGTCGGTCCCGGACTGGTCGCGGAACTGCTCCGCCAGGGTCAGACCGGTCAGGGCCACGCGCATACGCGCACCTGGAGGTTCGTTCATCTGGCCGTAAACCAGCGCCACTTTGGACTCTGACAGGTTGTCCGGCTTTATAACCTCGGATTCGATCATCTCGTGGTAAAGGTCGTTGCCCTCACGGGTCCGTTCCCCCACACCCGCGAAGACGGAGAAGCCCGAGTGCACTTTCGCGATGTTGTTGATCAGTTCCATGATCAAAACGGTCTTGCCCACGCCAGCACCGCCGAAGAGGCCAATTTTACCGCCCTTCGCGTAAGGGGCCAGCAGGTCGATCACCTTGATGCCGGTTTCCAGCACCACGGATTCGGTAGACTGCGCATTGAACTCAGGCGCGTCCGCGTGGATCGAGCGGTGCTCGTCTGCCGACACAGGGCCGCCTTCGTCAATCGGCTCGCCGACCACGTTCAGGATGCGGCCCAGAGTTGCGTTGCCCACTGGCACCGAGATCGGGCCATCCGTGTCAGACACGTCCTGGCCGCGCACCAGGCCTTCGGTGGAGTCCATGGCGATCGCACGTACGGTGTTCTCGCCCAGGTGCTGCGCCACTTCCAGGATCAGCTTGCTGCCGTTATTGTCGGTTTCAAGCGCGTTCAGAATTTCAGGCAGGTGGTCATCGAACTGCACGTCGACAACAGCGCCGATGACCTGCGTGATTTTGCCTTTTGCATTGGCCATGTTGGTCTCTCCGGGGTCTAGAGCGCTTCCGCGCCCGAAATAATTTCAATCAGTTCGTTGGTGATCACGGCCTGACGCGAGCGGTTGAACTCAATCGTCAGCTTGTCGATCATCTCACCGGCGTTGCGGGTGGCGTTATCCATGGCGGACATCCGTGCGCCCTGCTCGCCCGCGCCATTCTCAAGCAGCGCCGAGAAGATTTGCGTGGCCACACCGCGCGGCAGCAAATCGGCCAGAATGGCCTCCTCGCTCGGCTCGTAGTCATAGATCGTCGAGCTTCCCGCATCCTCTTCAGGTGCGTCGAACTTGGCCGGGATCAGCTGCTGCTCGGTCGGCTTCTGGCTGATCACGCTTTCGAACTTCGAATAGTAAAGCTTGGCGACATCGAACTCGCCCGCGTCAAAGCGAGACAGCACGTCCTGCGCGATGCCAGCGGCATCGGCGTAACCCAGACGCTTCACCTCGCTCAGATCGACGTGACCGATGAAGTAATCCGACAGATCGCGTTTCAGAACCTCACGGCCCTTCTTGCCCACGGTCAGAATTTTCACCGTCTTGCCTTCCGCGATCAGCTTTTCAGCCTGATAGCGCGCGAGCTTTGCGATGTTGCCGTTAAAGCCGCCACAAAGGCCGCGCTCAGCGGTCAAGACGATCAGCAGCTGGGTCTGGTCGGAGCCCGTGCCGGAAAGCAGCTTCGGCGCGCTCTCGGAGCTGCCGACAGATGCTGCCAGCTGCCCCATCACCGCGTTGAACCGCTCGGCATAGGGGCGGCCAGCCTCCGCCGCCTCTTGCGCGCGGCGCAATTTGGCAGCGGCGACCATTTGCATCGCCTTGGTGATCTTGCGGGTCGATTTGACCGACTCGATCCTGTTTTTGAGGTCCTTAAGACTTGGCATTGCCTCGTCTCCTTAAGCGAAGTCAGCGGCGAATGCGTCAAGCGCGGCTTTGATCTTGTCTTCGGCCTCGCCTTTGATCTTCGGGTCCTCATTGGTGATGTAGTCCAGCAGGTCCTGATGCTTGCCACGCAGATGCGCCAAGAGGCCCGCTTCGAACTTGCCGACATCGCCCACTGGCAGCTTGTCCAGATAGCCTTTGGTGCCCGCGTAGATGACGCAAACGATCTCGGCATTGGTCAGCGGCGAATATTGCGGCTGCTTCATCAGCTCGGTCAGACGCGCGCCGCGGTTCAGCAGCTGCTGTGTCGCGGCATCCAGATCGGAGCCGAACTGCGCAAAGGCCGCCATTTCGCGGTACTGAGCAAGCTCCAGCTTAACGGGGCCCGCAACAGATTTCATCGCGTTGGTCTGGGCCGAAGAGCCCACACGCGATACGGACAGACCGGTGTTCACCGCAGGGCGGATACCCTGATAGAACAGCTCGGTTTCAAGGAAGATCTGACCGTCAGTGATCGAGATCACGTTGGTCGGAATAAAGGCCGACACGTCGCCGCCTTGCGTTTCAATGATCGGCAGCGCGGTGAGCGAGCCGGAACCATTGTCTTCGTTCAGTTTGCACGAACGCTCCAGCAGGCGGGAGTGAAGATAGAAAACGTCGCCAGGATAGGCTTCGCGCCCTGGTGGGCGGCGCAGCAGCAGCGACATCTGACGGTAAGACACCGCCTGCTTCGACAGATCATCATAGATGATGAGCGCGTGGCGGCCATTGTCACGGAAGTGTTCGGCCATGGCGGTCGCGGCATAGGGGGCCAAGAATTGCATCGGCGCAGGGTCAGATGCGGTTGCAGCAACCACGATGGAATATTCAATCGCGCCGCTCTCTTCGAGCTTTTTCACCAGCTGGGCCACGGTCGAGCGCTTCTGGCCGACAGCCACATAGATGCAGTATAGCTTGCCGCTCTCATCTTTGGCGGCGTCGTTATAGCTCTTCTGGTTCAGGATCGCGTCCAAAGCGACGGCGGTTTTGCCCGTCTGGCGGTCACCAATGATCAGCTCCCGCTGGCCACGGCCAATCGGGATCATCGAGTCGACCGATTTCAGGCCGGTTGCCATCGGCTCATGCACCGATTTACGCGGGATGATGCCCGGCGCTTTCTGGTCTGCAATGATGCGCTTATCTGTCTTGATCGGGCCCTTGCCATCGAGCGGGTTGCCCAGACCGTCCACGACGCGGCCCAGCAGCTCGTCACCGGCAGGCACGTCCACGATGGAGTTGGTGCGCTTGACCGTGTCGCCTTCTTTAATGTCGCGGTCGGAGCCGAAGATCACGACGCCAACGTTGTCATTTTCAAGGTTCAGCGCCATGCCCTGAATGCCGCCAGGGAATTCGACCATCTCACCGGCCTGCACGTTGTCCAGCCCGTAAACGCGAGCAATACCGTCACCCACGGAGAGCACACGGCCCACCTCGGCGACTTCAACCTCTTGGCCAAAATTCTTGATTTGGTCTTTCAGGATTGCGGAAATTTCCGCTGCTTGGATTGCCATGTTATCCGGCCTCTTTCATCGAATTTTGCAGGGCGGCGAGCTTGGAGCGGATCGAGGTGTCGATCATCTTCGAGCCCACTTTAACGACAAGGCCACCGATGAGGCTTTCATCCACGGCCATATTGATCTTCACATCCTTACCCACAGTCGCTTTCAGCGTCTTGGCAAGCTTGTCTTGCTGCGCCTTTGTCAGCGCTTTGGCGGCGGTCACCTCAGCGGTCATCTCGCCTTTTTCATCCGACAGGCGCGCGCGCAGCTCGGACACAAGCTGCGGCAGCACGAACAGGCGGCGCTTGGACGCCATCAGCGACAGCGTGTTGGCCACCGTGTCGGAGAGTTTCATTTTCTTGGCAATCGCGGCAATGGCTGTGCCTTGCTGCTCCCGCGTGTAAATGGGCGATGCGATCAGCGATTTGAAATCGGCGCTTTCGCCCAGGGCCGCCTCCAGCGCGTCGATATCCTTTTCGAGCGCGGGCAGCTGTTTTGCCTCATTGGCCAGGTCAAACACGGCTGTCGCGTAGCGCGCGGCAATACCGGTTGAGATCGAGACTGGTTCGGACACGTCCACCCTTTCGATTCTTTTGCAGCCAGTTCAAAGCGCGAACGCTTATTTGCTTGGCCATTGTGACAGGGTGCGCAGACGCATCCCCCGAAAATCAGCTGCGATGTAGCAAAGCCCCCCGCGCGGCGCAATAGAAGAGCAGAGATTTCGGGCATTCCCCACAAAGCGCCCAAAAATCAGGCAAAAACGTCCAGGTCGCACCCGGCCCACACGGCCTTAAATGCCAATCACTGCGCGCATAACCCGCGCCCGCCGCCGTAACCTTCTAGACTCTCAAGAAAAAAGGGACATGCCCCCTATTCCACTTCATTGTTTTAAAAATATCCCGGTGGGGTCTGGGGAGGCAGCGCCTCCCCAGCGTCGCGATGCCTAGTACAGGCAGCGCAAAACCTAAGGCCAAGTGCGACCGAATGTAGCGCTTAGCGCTTGACGCTCACTCTGATCCACCGATGCGGCGCAACCCTTGCCCAACGGCCCCGGCGGGCGCTGGCCTGCCAGCTGCAATGGGCGCACGCAGTTTGACCGCTTTGCCGCGCGGCCGCGGCGCATAAACCTGCTTGGTCGCCTCCACCATAATGACGCCGCCCGCAAACCGGCCCGACACTTTTCGCCCGAACACTTCCATGACCCGCGCAAGCTTCAACCAGAAACGTTTCTCCGAAGGCGCCGCAAACAAGGCCGCCAGATGCCGTTCGGGCGAGAAATTATGCGCCTTGAGTTGCGCCTCCAGCTGACCCAGCGAATAGGGACGCCCAAACCCGTATGGCGTGCGATCACGCCGCGACCAAAGGCCTGCGCGGTTTGGCACAACAAAAAGCGCCCGCCCACCCGGTGCCAGAACGCGCCAGCATTCCTCCAGCAAAGCCGACGGGTTTTCCGAGGTTTCCAACCCATGCAACACAATCAGCTTATCCGCTTGGCCTGATTGCAGCGGCCAAAGCGTCTCCTCGCATAAAACGGCAACATTGGGTTGGCCCGCCGGCCAATGCATCACCCCCTGTGGTCCCGGCATCAGCGCCACCACGCGGCGCGCGTCGGGCAGGAATGGCCGCAGCAGCGGCACCGCAAACCCGAAACCAACCACCGTCTCTCCCTTCGCGGGGAACCAAAAGGCTGCGACCTGTTCACGCACCGCACGTTGCGCCACCCGGCCCAGATTTGTCCGGTAGTAAAAATTTTTCAGGTCTTGGACGTCCAAATGCATGAAAATTGTTAACTTTTCAGGGTCTTTCTGCGGTTTGAGCCGCTTTTGAGAGGTTCACCCTTTGCAAAGGAATTAGGCGCAAAGGCTCGACTGCTTATAAAACGCCCTATTTCACACACAATGTGAACAGAAAAGACTTGAAGCTTTGGAATTTAAACCGAACTGTAAGGTCTAAGAGGCAAAGGTGTAGCCGGGTCCTCGACCCGGTTCTGCCCTGATCAAAAGGAGCATGGGGTGCCATCATTCTCGGACACTTTGGAAAAAGCCATCCATGCGGCGCTCGCGCAAGCCAATGCGCATCGTCACGAACTGGCTACGCTGGAACATTTACTACTCGCGCTCACAGATGAGCCCGATGCGGCCAAGGTCATGCAGGCCTGCGGGGTCGATCTTGAAACGCTGCGCACAACTTTGCGTGAATTTATAGAAGAAGAACTCTCAACCTTGGTCACAGATGTTGAGGGTTCGGAAGCCGTGCCAACGGCTGCCTTCCAACGCGTTATCCAACGTGCTGCAATCCACGTCCAATCCTCGGGCCGGACAGAGGTAACAGGCGCCAATGTGTTGGTCGCTATCTTTGCCGAACGCGAAAGCAACGCCGCCTTCTTCCTGCAGGAGCAGGACATGACGCGCTATGATGCCGTGAACTTCATCGCACATGGCGTCGCCAAGGACCCGGAATTTGGCGAAGTCCGCCCGGTGACTGGTTCCAGCGATTTCGACGATGAAGCCGCATCCGAGGCGCAAGCAAGCACCGATGAGGGTAAGGAATCTGCGCTCGCGAAGTACTGCGTTGACCTGAACGCAAAAGCCCGCGACGGCGATGTTGACCCGCTGATCGGGCGGTCTCATGAGGTCGAACGCTGCGTCCAAGTGCTCTGCCGCCGCCGCAAGAACAACCCGCTCCTCGTGGGTGATCCCGGCGTGGGCAAGACCGCAATCGCGGAAGGTCTGGCTCATAAAATCGTCGAAGGCGAAACGCCAGAGATCCTGTCGGAAACTACCATCTACTCGCTTGATATGGGCGCGTTGCTGGCGGGCACCCGCTATCGCGGCGACTTCGAAGAGCGTCTGAAAGCTGTCATGCAGGAGCTTGAGGATCACCCTGACGCGGTGCTCTTTATCGATGAAATCCACACTGTGATCGGTGCCGGTGCGACATCTGGCGGCGCAATGGACGCCTCCAACCTGCTCAAGCCCGCCCTTCAAGGTGGCAAGCTGCGCTGCATGGGCTCCACGACTTACAAAGAGTTCCGCCAGCACTTCGAAAAGGACCGCGCGCTATCACGCCGGTTCCAGAAGATCGATGTTGTCGAACCGACGGTTGATGACGCGGTGCAAATCCTCAAAGGCATCAAAACCTATTTTGAGGAGCATCACGGCATCAAATATACCTCGGATGCGATTAAATCCGCAGTGGAATTGTCTTCGCGCTACATCCATGACCGCAAGCTGCCGGACAAGGCTATCGACGTGATCGACGAGGCCGGCGCCGCGCAGCATTTGGTGGTCGAATCCAAACGCCGTAAATCCATTGGCGTGAAGGAGATCGAGGCTGTTGTCGCAAAGATCGCACGCATCCCGCCCAAAACCGTCTCCAAAGATGACGCGGCCACGTTGAAAGACCTAGAAAAGGCCCTGAAGCGTCAGGTGTTCGGTCAGGACAAAGCGCTCGAAGCGCTGGCCTCCGCCATCAAACTGGCCCGTGCGGGTCTGCGTGAACCCGAGAAACCTATCGGCAATTACCTGTTCGCTGGTCCAACAGGCGTCGGTAAAACGGAAGCCGCGAAGGCTCTGGCCGACCAGCTGGGCGTTGAACTGATCAGGTTCGATATGTCCGAATACATGGAGAAACACGCAATCTCCCGCCTCATCGGCGCGCCTCCGGGCTATGTCGGTTTTGATCAGGGCGGTATGCTGACCGATAAGGTCGACCAAAACCCGCATTGTGTGCTTCTGCTTGACGAGATCGAGAAGGCGCATCCGGATGTCTTCAACATCCTTCTGCAGGTGATGGATCACGGCAAGCTGACCGATCACAATGGCCGAACGACGGATTTCCGCAATGTGGTCTTGATCATGACCTCCAATGCCGGTGCCGCAGACGCGGCCCGCGCACCAATGGGCTTCGGTCGCGACCGGCGCGAGGGAGAAGACACTGCGGCAATCGAAAAGCTGTTTACACCTGAGTTCCGCAACCGCCTGGACGCCACGATTTCCTTCGCGCCGCTCGGCAAGAAGATCATCGCGCAGGTGGTCGAGAAATTCGTGCTGCAGCTTGAAGCCCAACTCATGGACCGCAACGTCACGTTCGAGCTCACCCCGGCAGCTGCTGAATGGCTCGGTGACAAGGGTTATGATGAGAAGATGGGCGCACGGCCTTTGGCCCGCGTTATTCAGGAGCATATCAAAAAGCCCTTGGCGGAGGAACTTCTCTTCGGCAAGCTCGCCAAAGGCGGCGTGGTGAAGGTCGGCGTTAAGAAGGGTGAGATTGATCTCAACGTGATCGAACCCGAAAAGGCGCGTATCACTTCGAAGAAAAAGCCACCTCTCCTAACAGCAGACTAAAAAAATAAGAAAACCGTCGGCCTAAACAGCCGGCGGTTTTTCCATGGGCCATATCCCACAAAAAACTTCATTGCTTCAAAAATATCCTCAAGGTGTTTGCCCGCGCGGCTGAGGATGCGAGCATCCTCAAAGAGCGCAAAACATCATGCGCGGCGTAGCCGCACCTTTCGACGAAAGCCCAACTACTTTTCGGTCAGCTTCAGCTCGATCCGGCGGTTCTGCGCCCGCGCTTCCGCAGTGTTGGCAGGATTCACGGGCTGGTATTCCCCAAATCCGTTGGCAGCCAGACGGTCAGGCGGGATGCCAAGCTCCTGGCTCATATAGCGTACCACTGAAAGCGCACGGGCCTGGCTCAGCTCCCAGTTGTCGGCAAACACGCCGGTCCCGGACAAGGGCAGGTCGTCGGTGTGCCCGTCGACGCGGATGACCCAATCCAGTTCCTCAGGTATCTCTGCAGAAACGCTAAGCAAAATTGAAGCCACTTTCGCAATTTCTGACCGGCCCTCCGCCGACAGGTCGGCGCGCGCTGGTTGGAACAAAACCTCAGAGGAGAACACAAACCGGTCCCCATCGATCCGCACGCCTTCCTGTTCCCCCAAAAGCGTGCGCAACCTGCCAAAGAACTCAGAACGGTAGCTCTGCAGTTCTCTCGCTTCCTCCTCCAGCCGCTTGCGCTCCGCCTCTTCCAGCGCCAAACGGCGCGCTTGCTCTTCGGCCAAAGCCGCCTGCTCTGCCGCCACTTTGCGCTGCTCCGCAGCCACTTGTGCCAAGGCAACATTCAATTGCGATCCTAGGGCAGAGATCTGCACATTGGCCTCTGTGTCGCGGGCAACGGCCTCATCCAGTAAAGCCTGCAAAGACCCCAATTGCGACCGCAAAGCAGCCACTTGCTGGTTCAGCGCTTCAACCTGTCGCTGGCTTTCAGCGCTCGCAGCCTGCTCCCGGCTTAGGGCTTGATTGGCTGTGGCGAGCAGAACGGCACGTTGTTCTGCCTCGCTCAAAGCGTCACCCGCCTCCGCCTCGGCGGCGCGTTGCGCTGCAAGCGCGGCTAAAAGCTGGCGTCGCAAATCGCTTTCCGTAAACCTATTCTCATCAACCTGTGCCGTGGCCGTATTGAGCTCATTCTCAAGCGCGGCGACCCGGCCACGTAGGGCCTCGACCTCGGCCTGTAACTCACTCTCACGTTCTCCCACTTCCTGCCCCGCAGCCAGGGCGGCAACCAATCGCGCGTCCAGATCAGCCTGCGCTGCGTTGGCAGCTGCCAAAAGCGTCAACGTGTCCTCAGCCTCCCGACGCTGTTCTTCCAAAGCCAACGACATCGCCGTCAGTTCTGCATCGGCATTGGCGAGCCTTTCACGCAATGCTTCGGCGGCGGCGGCGTCGGCCAAACGCGCGGCCTCCGCCTCGTCCAAAGCCGCCGTTTGGGCCGCCTGCTCCGCTTCCAGATCAGCGATCAAAGCCTGCAAGGCCTCAGTCCGAGCAGCAGCCAAACGCGCCGCTTCCTCGCCTGCACTGATCTCACTTCGCGCCTGTGCGAGCGCCAATTGCGCCGCTTCTTTCTCGGAGATTTCGCGCGCAAGCCCGGCTTCAATGTCTTCAATCCGCGCGACCAAGGCCGCGTTCTGGGCGGCCTCACTGTCTAAGTTGGCCTGCACCGCATCGCGCTCCTCGCGCAAGGAAACGATGTTATTTTGCAAATCCGCCTGCTGCGCCAGAAGCCCAGCGACCTGTTCCTCGAAACTCGCGATCCGGCCCGCTTGCGCGTCGCGTTCAGCGCTCAAAGTGGCGATCAACGCGGCCTGCGCATTCGCTTCCGCCTCTGCATCGGAAAGTTGCGATTGCAGCTCGACACTTTGCGCCGCCGCCAGCCCCAAAGCGTCCGACAGTGTTGCCACCTGACTGGACAGCTCATCAAGCTCGGTATCCTGGTCCGTGATGGTCTCGTTCAGCATGAACTGCACCATCATGAAGATCGACAACACGAAGACCAGCACCAGCAAAAGCGCGGTCATCGCGTCGACGAAACCGGGCCAGATATTGGCCTCAAACCTTTGTCCGTTGCGGCGCGCGAGGGCCATTATTCGCCCTTAGGCGGCAGTGGCCGACTGGGCTGCGGACGCAAATTCGCGCTAAGCTGGCGCACGGCCTGGGTCACTTGCGCCAAATCGGTCGACATTTGATCGAGGCTGTTTTGCCGGCCTTGTTTCAGCTCTTCCAAAAGCTTAAGCATCTGCACATCGATCGACCGCAACCGCATCCGGCTTTCCGGGTCCATCCCGTCATTTTCGCGATCAATCTGGGCGAAATAGTCGAGCAGGTTTTCCTGCCCGTCGGCCACACGGTGTAGCGCTTCACGGGAGTCGATTGCCGCTTCCATTTTCTGCGTCAGCGTCGCCACCGCCGCAGTGACCTGCTTCAGCTGTTCGTTGGATTCGTTCCGCGCAGTCTCGCTCTGCATGAACAACCCTTGGAGACTGTCGATCTGATCTACCATGTGATCAAGCACAGTGGCCACGACCGATTGGTCAAAGCCACCGCCGCCGCCATCCTCGCCCGAGGAAAAGCCGACGCGGGTGATCGTGGACAGCCAGTCCTCCATCTCGCGGTAGAACCGGTTCTGGCCATGGCCCGCGAACAGCTCCAACAGCCCAACAACAAGCGATCCGGCAAGACCTAAAAGCGATGACGCAAAGGCCGTACCCATCCCGTCAAGCTGGCTTTCCAGCCCGCCAATCAGGTTCGAAAACACCTCCTGGCTGCTTTCGCCCTCGGCAATGTTGAGCGACCGGATTGTTTCGACAATGCCGGGGATCGTGGTCGCCAAACCGTAAAACGTGCCCAAAAGACCAAGGAAAATCAGAAGGTTGATGATGTAGCGCGTGATATCTCGCGCCTCGTCCATCCGCGTGCCCACCGAATCCAGAATGGAACGGGAGGAGGCCGAGCTGATCTGCATCCGCGCCCCGCGTGAACTCAAAAGCGCCGCCAGCGAGTTCAACAGACGCGGCACCCGCCCCTCATCACTGCCGACACCGGCGGCAAAGCGGTCAATCCACGAAACGGACGTAAAAAGCTGAAAGACCTGATAGAAACAGGCCATCACCCCCAAAACAAACACCGTCAAAATGACGCCGTTCAAAAACGGGTTGGCTAGAAAGACCGGCGCGACCGCCGGGTAAATCAGATAAGCGCCGAACCCCACAAGCCCCAGGATGATGATCATCGCCAGGATTTGATTGAAAGGCCGTGAGAATTGCGAGACGCGCTCCCTGTCAGGCGTGTCCATTATATGTCCCCGATCTGGCTGTTACCGCTCATTTTTGCGGGAAATATACGCAGGGCCTTTCGATAACGCCATTAATTTGTATGTGAGCCGCTATTCGGCGGATAACTGACGCACCCGCGCCACGAGCCACTCCATATCCGCATCCTCGACCCCCATCTCTTTCAGATGTGCTGCAGTATTATAAAGATACTCGGTATTGGGCCCGCGCCCGCCTTTGGCATGGGCGATCACCTGCGCCTGGCGTTCCAGCGAGATGCCGCCGCAATACTGCACATGGTCCTGGTTGATGATGTAGGCCAGTGCCTTGATCTCGCGACCGCCCTCAGCACGCAGGCTCACGATATCCTCGTAATAGGCGGAGGAGATCAGTTCCCGCTCCCGCAGCATTTTCAGCACCTCGGCGCGCTCCTTGTCGGCCACGCGGAACGCGACCCCCGCACAATGCGCGCCCTCTGCCACGTCCAGCGCAAGCACCAAGCCCGGGTCTTCCTCGGACCCGCGATGATGGATCGACCACATGCAGAAGGAACGGTGATAGCCCTCAAGCCCAGCCACCACAGCCTCGGCTGGCGTGAACCCCGGGTTCCACAGCAATGAGCCATAGCCGAACACCCAAAGCGGTGCGGGAAGATCGTGATCTGCAACCATGTCTGGCCCTCCTCCCGCAGGCCTAGTAAAGGAATGAGCAAAGGAAAAGGGCAAAAACATGCGCAAGCTTCTTGGCCTCATCATCGTCGCTGCGATTGGCTGGTCGGTCTACTGGTTCATCGGGGCCGAAGGGCACAAGGCGGCGATGACCACATGGCTCGACGACCGCCGGGCCGAGGGGTGGCAGGTGGAATACACCGATCACACGGTCGCGGGGTTTCCCAACCGCTTTGACACCAGCTTCACCGACCTGCGCTTGACGGACCCCGAAACAGGGCTCAGCTGGCAAGCGCCGTTTTTTCAGATCCTGTCGCTCAGCTACCAACCCAACCACCTGATCGCGGTTTGGCCCAACGAGCAGATCATCGCGACCCCGCGAGAGCGATTCACGTTGAAAACCAGTGGGATGCGCGCGTCCATCAAGGTGAAGCCCTCAACCACACTGGAGTTGGACAATGCGCAGGTAGAGGTGAGCCAGGCCGAGATTGCCTCATCTGAGGGTTGGACCTCCCGCTTCAACGCATTGAACGGCGCGATCCGCAATGTTGAAACCGGGGAGCCGCTTTATGACGTGGCGGCCAATATTGACCAGTTCCAGCCTGCCGACCCTATTCGCAACTTCATCGACCGGGACGGCACCCTGCCTGACGTGATTGAAGAGGTGCGCTTCGATCTGAACATGGAACTCGCCGGGCCTTTGGACCGGATCGCGCTCGAAGATGGCCGTCCTGATGTGACGGGCCTGACCATCCGCGACGCCCGTGCCGCTTGGGGGGAGCTGGAGCTGCGCATGAATGGTGAAATGTTCGTCGAAAACACCGTGCCAAATGGCGAGGTCAATATCACCGCACGCAATTGGAAAGAGATGCTGGCCCTCGCCGTGCAAACCGGTGCGCTTGACGGCGAAGCGGCCCGTGCGGCGGAGTTTGCGCTGTCCTTGCTCGCGGCGAGCTCCGGCGGGGAGAATTCCCTCGACGCAACATTAAATCTATCTCGTGGAGCGATATTGTTGGGGCCAATTCCCGTTGGCCCGGCGCCACGGATTGCGTTACCCTAACCAAAAAACGACGAACCGAGGGCTGCCCTCGACCGCGGGCGTCGGGCTGAAAGCCCCCGCCGAGGGGGGCGGTCGGAGGCTGCTTGGTGGTGCCCACCGGGCCTCACGTCATTTCGAGAACCTCTTCCGATACTCTAACGGCAATAAGGCCCAGACCGGTACCGCGCCGTGTCAAAATGGAAATGATCGCGGTGAAACTTGTTCGAATTCGGCCCCAGTACGGTCCCAAACGGCCCGCAGGCCGCGCGATGCGCGTCACGCAGGATGCGGCCTTGCTGCCTGCCGCGCCACCCATCAAGCACCGTAATCGTCTGGCCGTTGTTCAGATTGATCGCCGAGATATCGACCGCCTTACCTTTGGCGTGTTCCGACAGTTTGCCCGTCTTAGCGCTATTGCGGTTGCGGCAGGCATAATGCGCCACGATGCGCAGCGATTTTACCCCACCACCGACCCGCCCGACAGCGGGCTGCAGACCGTTCTTGACCCACGAGTTGAGCGCTCGCGCAGTCTCACAATTAATCGTGGGCTTTTGGGACAGCGCAACGCCGCTGACTGAGGTGAGGCGGACCGGGTTTGCCACCCCGCAGGCTCCACGTCCTCGGATGGCCGCAATGACCTGCCCCTTGATCGCCGGATCGCCGCAAACGGAGCCCTTAGCGCTCTGGGCGATCTTGCGGGTGACGAAACGCACCTTGGGGCGCTGTTTGGGCCTGAGTGATTGCGCAAGACCTGCCGCCTCGACCAACACCGTGCGCGGCACGGTGATCAGGGTTGCTTGCACTGGCGCGATGACAACCCCGCGCGGAACAGGACGGTCTGAGCGGTCAGGCGCGTTGGCCAAGGTCGGGCTCGCCAGCAGCATCGCCAAAGCAAGCCCCCGCCACATCAGCGGCCACGTCCGAAGTTCGGCGCATCCGTATCCTGACCCGCCTCGATAATCCCGCGCCGAATGGCGCGCGTACGGGTGAAATACTCATGCAGATGATCACCGTCGCCCTGACGTATCGCACGTTGCAGCGCGTAAAGTTCCTCGGTGAAACGGCCCAGAATTTCCAAGGTCGCGTCTTTGTTGGTCAGAAACACGTCGCGCCACATGGTCGGATCGGAGGCCGCGATCCGGGTGAAATCCCGAAACCCCGCGGCGGAGAATTTGACCACCTCATTATCCGTCACGCGGCGCAGATCATCGGCCACGCCGACCATCGTATACGCAATCAAATGCGGCACGTGGGAGGTCACGGCGCAGACCAGATCATGGTGGTCCGGTTCCATCTCTTCAATATTGGCGCCCATCCCCTCCCAATAGGCCCGGTATTTCGCCAAAGCGCCCTTGTCCGCATCGCCCGGCGTCATCAAAAGCCAACGGTTCTCAAACAGTTCGGCAAAACCGGAGCGCGGACCCGACTGCTCGGTCCCCGCCATCGGGTGTGCCGGGATGAAATGCACGCCCTCGGGCACATGCGGGCCCACGGCCTCGATCACCGCACGTTTGGTGGAGCCCACATCGGACAGAACCGCACCCGGCTTCAGATGCGGCGCGATCTCTCTTGCAATGGCGCCCATCACCCCAACCGGCACGCAAAGCACCACCAAATCCGCGCCTTTGACGGCCTCGGCCGCAGTGTCGACCACCCGGTCGCAAAACCCCAGCTCCCGCGCCGTCTCCCTTGTCTCAGCCGAGCGCGCCGTGCCCACAATCTCCCCCGCCAACCCATGAGCGCGGGAGGCATGCGCCATGGAGGAAGCAATCAACCCCAGCCCGATCAGCGCGACTCGGTCAAAAATCTGCGCCATCAGCCACGCCCTTTAAATTCTTTAACCGCTTGCGCCACGCGGCGGCAGGCTTGTTCATCGCCAATGGTGATGCGCAGACATTCCGGCAGATTATACCCCGCCACCATGCGCACGATCAGCCCTTTAGATTTCAGGTAAGCGTCGCACGCGATCGCCTCCTCCGGACTCGCCATGCGCGCCAGAATGAAATTGCATTCGGACGGGTCTGACGGCACGCCAAGCTTGCCGAGCTCTGCCGCCAGCCAGCTGCGCCATTTGGCATTCTCCAGGCGGCAGCGCTCGGTGTAACCAGTGTCGCGCACCGCCGCATGGGCCGCCGCCAAAGCGGGCGCGGACAGGTTGAACGGCCCGCGAATACGATTGAGCGTATCGATGATCTCTTTCGGGCCATAACCCCAGCCGATGCGCAAACCGCCCAACCCGTAAATCTTCGAGAAGGTCCGGGTCATGAACACGTTGTCGCGCCCCTCCATGATCGAAAGCCCGGCGTCAAACCCCTCGACATATTCAGCGTAAGCGCCATCGAGCACCAGCATGCAATTCTCCGGCAAGCCGTCTGCCAGCCGCGTGACCTCGGTTTCATCAATCATCGTGCCGGTCGGGTTGTTCGGGTTTGCAATAAACACCAGCCGGGTCCGCTCCGTCACGCCTTCGAGCAAAGCATCGACATCCGTCACCCGGTTGTTTTCGCGCACCTCGACATGCGTGGCCCCCGCCGCGCGGGCAGAGATTTTGTACATCCCGAACCCATGCTCGGTGTGCAAAACCTCGTCACCCGGCCCGGCATAAGCGTAGCATAGAAAAGAAATGATCTCGTCTGAGCCAACCCCGCAAATCACCCGCTGGGGGTCGAGCCCATGCACCTCCCCAATCGCTTCGCGCAGGCGCTCATGCTGGGTCGACGGATACAAATGCAATGAGCCTGCCGATTGACGCACCGCGTCCGAGGCGCGCGGGCTTGGTCCAAACGGGTTCTCGTTTGAGGACAGCTTGACCACATCCGCCACGCCCTCCACCGAGGCTGCCCCGCCCTGATAAAGCGCGATCTCCATAATGCCTTGTTGCGGCGTGATCGTCATCCTGCACGTCCCTTGTGTCAAAAACCCCGCCTGTTTATCCGGGCACCACAGCAATGAAAAGCTGCTTCGTTCTGTCAAAAATACTCATATCGCCACAGGTCAAAAGAAGCTCTGCGGATCAATATCGACCGAGAGGCGCAAATCGCCTTTCAGCTTGATCGGCCTAATCCACTCCGCCAGCGCGCCCTGAAGCGCCACGCCTTTGGGCGCTTTGACCAAAAGCCGCACGCGATGGCGCCCACGAATACGCGCAATCGGGGCAGGCGCAGGCCCGAAGACCTGCGCGCCCACGCGTTTCAAAGCCAGATCATTGCGCGCCAGATGATTGCCCAGATCAAAGACCGGTCCAACCTCCGGGCCAGACAAAACGATCCCTGCCATCCGCCCGTAAGGGGGGACGCCCGCCTGTTCGCGCTCCGCCGCTTCGGCGCGCCAGAACCCGTCCTCGTCGCCAGATAGAATGGCCTGGATCACCGCATGTTCGGGCTGGAAGCTCTGCAAAAGCGCCAGCCCCTCTTTCTCCGCCCGGCCCGCGCGGCCTGCGACTTGCCGCATAAGCTGAAACGTGCGCTCGGCGGCGCGCAGGTCTGAACCTTGCAATCCCAGATCGGCATCAATCACGCCCACAAGCGTGAGCAGCGGAAAGTTATGTCCCTTAGCCACAAGCTGCGTGCCGATGATGATATCCGCCTCGCCGCTCGCGATATGTTCGATATGCGCCTTCAGCTGGCGCGCGGTGGAATAGTGATCCGAAGACAAGACCGAAACGCGCGCGTCCGGGAACAGCTCCGCCACCTCCTCCCCCATCCGCTCGACGCCGGGGCCGATGGGAGCGAGCTTATCTTCGGCCCCGCAAGACGGGCAGACGGTCGGCATCGGCTTCGTCTCCCCGCATTGATGGCACATCAGGCGCTTGAGAAACCGATGTTCCACCATCCGCGCGTCGCAGTGATCGCAGCCAATCTGATGCCCGCAGGCACGGCACAGCGTGACGGGTGCATAGCCACGACGGTTGAGGAAAATAAGTGATTGTTCGCCCCGCTCGATCCGCGCCGTGATTTCGCGTTGCAAAGTGGGGGAGACCCATTTGCCGCTGGGAAGGTTCTCCACCCGCATATCAATTGCGCGCATTTTGGGCATCACCGACGCCCCAAACCGCGATGTCAGCTCCACCTTGCGATATTTGCCCGCCTCAGCATTGGCCCAGCTTTCCAGCGACGGGGTGGCGGAGGCCAGCACGACCTTCGCCCCGCACATGGAGGCACGCAAAACGGCCATATCGCGCGCATTGTACAGCACGCCGTCCTCTTGCTTGTAGGAGGTGTCATGCTCCTCATCCACAACGATCAGCCCCAGATCGCGGTAGGGCAAAAACAACGCGGAGCGCGCGCCAACGACCAGCTCGGCCCCGCCCTCGCCCACCATCTTCCAGACTCGGCGGCGCTCGGTCATGGTGACGCCTGAATGCCATTCGGCTGGTTTCGCGCCGAACCGCGCCTCGACCCGCGTCAAGAACTCGGAGGTCAGCGCGATCTCCGGCAACAGCACCAAGGCCTGCCGCCCGGCGCGCAGGCAGGCGGCGACGGCTTCCAGGTAGACTTCGGTTTTACCCGACCCGGTGACGCCTTTCAAAAGCGTGGTCGAATACCCCTGCCCCTCATTCAGCACCGCCACCGCTGCTGCTTGATCGTCGGTCAGCTCTTTCGATGGCAAAGACGGGTCAAGCGGCGCGAAGGGCAGGTCGCGGGGCGATTGTTCTTCCGCAACGGCGCCCTGGGCGACTAGCCCTTTGACGACGGAGGTGCCGACACCTGCCATTTCGGCCAGCTCTTTCAAAGTGAAAGCCAGCCCGCCAAACTCTTCGAGCACGCTCAAGACTTTTTCCCGCGCGGGCGTCATACGGTCCACCTCGCCCGTGCCCATCCGGTAAATCTTGCGCATAGACGGCGGGTCGCCAAGGCCGGGGGACCGGGTCGCGAGCCTAAGCATCGCGGACATCGGCGTTAGCGTGTAGGCACCAGCTTTTTCAAGGAAAGCCACCATTTCTTCCCGCATTGGGGGCGCGTCCAACACCCGGATGACAGATCGCGTCTTGGCATAGTCCCAATCGCCCTTGCCGGGCCCCCAGATCACGCCCAGCACCTTGCGCGGACCTAAAGGCACCTCGACAAATGCACCTAAAAAACAGCCCCCCTCCGGCGCTTTATAGTCAAGCAGCCGGTCGAGCGGTTGCGTGGTCAGCACGCTCACCAAATCGCCTTGATGGAAGAACCCAGTCACCTCTCCAGATGTACCATGCCCGGCAGGGAGGTCGAGGGAGAAAGGGAAGGTTGCAGATTTCAACTGTTAGCGCTAACAACACCCCGCACCATAGCACCTGATTGCGAGCAAGCGCCGATTGGGTGTAGAGCAAAGCAAACCTGAACCTTATGCGCGCCGGAAAGGGCAGTCCCAGATGAAATTCTTCGTAGACACCGCTGAAATCGACGACATCAAGGAGCTCAACGCTTTGGGCATCGTGGACGGTGTGACCACAAACCCCTCGCTGATCGCCAAATCAGGCCGCGATATTCTGGAAGTCACGAAAGAGATTTGTTCGATCGTAGATGGCCCGGTCTCGGCTGAAGTTGTGGCCACGCAAGCAGATGCGATGATCGCGGAGGGCCGCGAACTTGCCAAAATCGCCGATAACATCGCCGTCAAAGTGCCGCTGACCTGGGACGGTCTGAAAGCGTGCAACGTGCTGACCAATGAAGGCAACATGGTCAATGTCACGCTTTGCTTCTCTGCCAACCAAGCGCTTTTGGCCGCCAAAGTGGGCGCGACCTTCATCTCGCCCTTCATTGGCCGTTTGGACGACCTGAACCTCGACGGGATGGAGCTGATCGCGGACATACGCGAGATTTACGACAATTACGGGTTCGAGACGCAGATCCTGGCTGCCTCCATCCGCTCGGCCAACCACATGTCCGACTGCGCCAAGATCGGCGCGGATGTGGCCACCGCGCCGCCTGCCGTGATCAAGAAGATGGCGGATCACGTGCTAACGGATAAAGGCCTCGACGCCTTTTTGAAAGACGCGGCCAAGGCCAATATCAAGATCGTTTGATTGATTGCCCCGCCACCCGGCGGGGCTTTTTCTTTAGGCCGCTTTCGACTTGGCAATTCGGTCAAAGACCGGGGCAAACTCGGCATTGAGCGCGCCGCGCCCCGTGGCCAACTGGTAGAGCATATGGAACGGGTTTGTGTTGCCCTCGATCACGACAGGGCCGTCTTGCGCGATGCCAATATCAAAGCCCAGCACGCCGTTATCAATCGCTAGACCATGCGCAGCCACGGCCAGATCAAGCGCGGCTTTGAAATGTGGGATTTCGAACCCGGTGAGGGCTTTGCCGGTTTGGGGATGCGTGTCGACCAACTCCATATCGACGCCTTTGCCGCAGCGGACTTGCTTGACGGTTCCAGTTGCAAGATCAAGTTCCGCTAGCATGCTACCGGCCTGCCAGAAATTGTCGGACATCGCACCCGGCGCAGGCAATTTCCAAAGCGCGTAAAGCGGGCGTGCCTGCCCGTCCTCCGCGATAGTGACAATGCGCAGCGTACCAAGTGCAGGACCCGCAACAGCGCTCATCGCGTCATGCTGCGCGACAGCCGTTTGGAACAGATAGCCTTTGGAAAATTTTTGGACGATCTCAGCTGCGGTCGAGGCCAACCCGACCTCCCGCCCATTGCCGAGCACCAGCTTGTCTGCCGCCGCATCAACGCGGACAAAGAGCGCCGAGCCCACGCTTTTGGACCCTTCGACAGGCTTGCCAAAGAGCGGGTAAGTCGCGGTCTGGGTCAGAAATGCGAGGATGTCGTCCTGCGTGGCCAGATTGGTCAAACGCTCATAGCTCTTAGTCGTGGAAAACACCGCCTGGGTCACAGGCGTGGCGAGGCCCTTGCTGTCCAGCAGGCTGCCAAAAGCGGTCTTGTCCTCAACAAGATCGCTCATCTTGGCCACATTGCGCGGAGAGAGGGAGAGGTTCAGCGCCTTGTTGCGCAGCTCGCCCACGAATTCCTGCCGCTGCGCCTTGGACAGCTCTGGGCGAAACAGCCCCATGTCGTAATACTCGTTGGAGGCAAGCTTGGCGGTGCCATATTTCAATGCGGTCGCCTGCAAAAGCTGTTTGAATGGGCTCACTCCGTGTTCGCGCGCCACGCGCACGATCATGGGCTGCGGCTTTTCCATCTTGGTGTTTGGTTTGGCGACAAGCGCCTGCGGCGCGGCTGTATCGGACATATCGGCCCCTCTGCTGAAAACATATTTGGTGTTTCTGATCACAGGACAGTCAGGCAAAAATATGGCTGTGTGTTGCGAATTTTAGGAAAGTTGGAATTGGCGCATTGAGTGCCGTTGTCACAGCTTTGTGACCTCAAGCCTCGTGAAACCTCACTGACTTGCTGGGAAGGCTGTTTATGCTTCCGCCTGACGCAAGAGGAGCAACCAGATGGCAAAAAAGAAAAACCGACCGTCGCAAAAGGGCAAGCGGACCAAGTCCGAGGCCACGCCGCAGCGGTCAAACGCCGCCAAATCTATGTCGCGTCGCGCACTCATCCAATACGGCGCGATCGGTGGTGCCGTGCTGCTGGGCGGGGGTTATTTTGGCGTGCGGGCTGTGGAAGCCGCAATTTGTGAGGCGGACCTGACCAAAATCGGCAAAGGCACGCCCTCGATCGTGCAAATCCACGACCCCTCCTGCCCCGTATGCAACGCGTTGCAGCGGGAGGCGCGCAAGGCGTTGAAGGCGATGGAGGGCGACGCACCCGATTACTTCGTGGCCAATATCAGCACGCTTGAAGGGTCCAATTTCGCCGCTGACTATGGCGTACCACATGTCACCATTCTGCTTTTTGACGGCAAGGGGGAGATGAAACAGGTGCTTCAGGGCTCTCGCACGCGTGCGGAGCTGCAACCGATCTTTGAAGATCACATGCGCCGCTACAACCGCGGCTAGGCCTGCGCGAGACTTCATGCTAACCCTTGGCTCAAACAGGCGAAGGGGCAGAAAATGAGCGGATTGCTAGCGCTATTGGACGATGTGGCGGGGATCGCGAAAGTGGCCGCGACCTCCGTGGATGATGTGGTGAGCCAAGCCGCTAAAGCAGGTGCCAAGGCCGCAGGGGCCGTCATCGACGACGCAGCCGTCACCCCGAAATATGTGCAAGGCTTCCAGCCTACGCGTGAGCTTCCCATCGTTTGGCGCATCGCGCGCGGCTCCATCATCAACAAGCTGTTGTTCCTGTTGCCTGTGGGTCTTTTGCTGTCCAACTTCGCGCCTTGGATCATCACGCCATTGCTGATGCTCGGCGGCTGTTATTTGTGCTTTGAGGGGGCGGAGAAGGTCTACCACCTGTACAAGCCGCACCACCACGACGCTGACGAGCCGAAGGACCTAACCAAGGACCCCGCCCATCTGGAAGAAGAGAAGGTCAAAGGCGCGATCAAGACCGACTTCATCCTGTCGGCAGAAATCATGACGATTGCGCTGGCCCAAATCCCGCCCTCCAATATCTGGTTCGAGGCCGCGACCTTGGCTGTGGTCGCCATTGGGATCACCGTCGCTGTCTATGGCTCGGTCGCGCTGATTGTGAAGGCGGATGATGTGGGGCTGTTTCTGTCCAAAAACGGCAGGCTCGGCCTGACGCGTGCGCTCGGGCGCGGGATCGTTCAGGCCATGCCAGGGTTCCTGAAGCTTTTGATGATCGTTGGCACGGCCGCGATGCTCTGGGTCGGTGGCTCCATCGTGCTGCATGGCGCGGAGGTGATGGGTGCACCCTTCCTCTATGACCTGATTCACGACATCGCCGAAAACGTGGCCTATAGCGTGAACACGGCAACTGGCTTTGTGAAATGGTTCGTCACGGCAGCTTTGGACGGCGTGTTCGGGCTCGCTTTAGGGCTGGCCCTGATACCTGTGGTGGGCAAAGTCATCCTGCCCGTTTGGCAGATGTTCCGCCCCTCCAAGAGCGGCGGCGCGCACTAAGCGCGTTTTGGGAAAACCTGCTGCGCGATACCTGCGAAAAGCAGATAGACCGAGGTCACGATCAGCCCCCAATGTGCCCAGCTTTGCGGGTCGAAATCCACCCAGGCGGCCCAACCGGCAAAGAAGGTCCAGCCCAAAGCCATGGGTAGAGTGATAACGCGCCACCGCTCGGTCCGGACGGGGTGGACGAATTTCAGCGGCAGGAACATTGCGACCGCGAGGACTGCGATCAAAACAAGAATAACCCAGAAATTTGGCTCAAGCGCGAAGACAACAATGGCCACCATGTTCCAGCAGGCCGGGAAACCCGAAAAGGAATTGTCCTTCGTTTTCATTCGCGTATCGACCATATACATGGCCGAGGAGAAGGTGATCACGATAATCACAAACCACGCGGTCCAGCCCTCAAACAGCCCGGATTTGAACAGCGCAAATGCCGGGATGAAAATGTAGGTGATGTAGTCGATCACAATGTCGAGCGTCACGCCGTCGAAATTGGGCGCGTTGTTCTTCACGTCATATTTCCGCGCAAGCGGCCCGTCGATGCCGTCCACCACAAAGGCCACGACCAGCCAGACAAACATCAAGGCCCATTTCCCATCGACCGCCGCCAGCATGGCAAGCATTGCGAAGACCGCTCCGGTGGCCGTGAAAAGATGCACGGCAAGGGCTTTGAGTTGCAAAGACATTCGCCCGTCATGAAGGATTACGTTAACAGATGCAACAGCGCCCCCGTGCGGCTTTGGCCGCCGGGGTGGGTCGTCATCTCATACGGGAAAGGTGGAAGAGGCGGCGCCGCCCAAGCTGCGACAAGCCCTACGCGGCAGGGTCTCCCCCACCGAATTCAAGATCACCGGTGACCCCGAGAGACTGGCGCGCGAGACATGGAGGTTCCACGGCTGCACCAACTCAGAAGCGTCACATATAGCGCGACGGGGCTGTGGCCCCGAAGGTTCGAACGGGGTGGGTTTTAGGCCCCAGATGCTGACGCGCGGTTAAGACGGCGTACGGTGGTGCCCGGACAAATATTGAGAAGCGCGTGAAGCTGTTTGCACACGCCCTATATGCTCGGCTGCAACCCCATTCACGAGCCTGTCTGACATGTCCACGGCCTCCATCTTGAAAAACCGAAACTTTGTCGGCCTGCTACTGGCCAATGCAATCTTCGGCATGGCCTTCCCGGTGCAGCTGCTCCTAGGCGGGCTCGCGGGTTTGATGCTGGCCCCTGCGCCGTCGATGGCCACCCTGCCCTCCGCGGTACAGACATTTGCGGGCCTTCTCGCCGCAGCACCGATTTCGCTGTTGATGGGGCGCTATGGACGGCGGGCGGGCTTCACGCTCGGTGCGCTTTTGACCCTTGTCGGTGGAGTGGCGGCTGTTCAGGCGATCTATGCCGAGAGCTTTTGGCTGCTGTGCATCGCGCATTTTTTGATGGGGGCCGGATGGGCGTCTTTTCAATTCTTCCGCTTCGCCGCGGGGGAGGTCGTGGTTGCTGGCCTGCGACCGATCTCGATCTCATTGATGCTGAGCGCCCTGCTTGTCGCGGCACTTGTCGGGCCGCAGATCTTCATTGCGGCGAAGGATATTTTGGCGCCTGTGCCTTTCGCAGGGGCCTATGCGGCAACCGGAGTGATTGCAGTTCTGGGGTTATTGCCGCTGGCGGCCGTTCGACCAGCCGTTCAACCCTCAGCCACACAAATGCGAGGCACCCGCTGGGGTATGGCGCGGCTTGCACTCTGGCGTCCGGCGGTGCGTCGCGCCATCGCAATTGCCGCCCTGTCACAAGGCGTGATGGTCTTCCTCATGATACCCACCCCGATTGCTATGGTCGGCTGCGGCTTCAGCGATGAGGTGGCGAGCGATGTGGTGCGCTGGCATATCGTGGCCATGTTTGCGCCGAGCTTTCTGACCGGCTTTTTGATCAAACGGTTCGGGATGCAGGTCATCGCGTCACTGGGCTTAGCCCTTATCTGCGTGGCGTCCGGCGTCGCGGCGCTTGGCCTGTCCGCCCCGCATTTCTATGGCGCACTGATCCTCTTGGGGGTTGGTTGGAACTTCGCGTTTATCGGGGCAACCACGATGCTCGATGCGGCCCTGGAAGAGCGGGAAAAGGCTTCGGTCCAGGGGATCAATGACACAGTGATTGCGCTCGTCTCCACGATCTGCGCTTTTTCGGCAGGCTGGGTGTTGTCGGGCCTTGGCTGGGCCATGCTGGCAACCCTATCGGGGGCCATCGTTGTCAGCGCCCTCGCCACACTCGTGCTTGGACGACTGCGCCATCCCGTTTGAGAAAATGAAAAAGCCCCGGGCGGCGCCGGGGCTTTTTGGTAGGTCTGTGAAAGGGATCAGTTGGTGATCCGAACCTCTTCCAGCGGGTAGCCTAGGTCGCCTTGCTCGGCAAAGCCTTCATGGCAGTTGTGGCAGAAGCTTTGCTTGATCTTCATAGGTTTGCCGCTTGGCTGCACGGCGGAGTAAATCCAGTCATTGGCCTCAGGGGCCGCACCGGGCTCACCTTTGGTCATGATGAAAAGCGGGCCAACGACGGCCTTGCCTTTCTTGACGTTGATCTTGATCGACTCCTATGATGATTGTCCAGCAGGACATTGATTTTGTTTGATTTTAAATTCGGTA
>JAPORH010000025.1 GCA_026710325.1 Litoreibacter sp.
CGGGCTAAGGCCCTACTTTCGCACAGAACCACCTAAAGTCATAAGACAAGCGCATCAAATCGATCCCGATGCCACCAACCCAGAGCATCATCACAAAGATGGTGAGACCAAATGCGACCATTGCGCCGCTTTCGTTTTTCCGGAACCCTTTGACCCGCGAAATTACGCGCGCCACACCGGAGCTGCCCCATAACGTCTTTTTCAGATCGCTCATGTTCTTCCTTCCCATTGCACGCATCTCTAAGTGCAGAAACAAACTAGATTCGTCCGTCGATTAAGAGACCCGAAAACTATGGCGCGAATGCGGCGAAAAAGGCCTGAATTTGGGCGTATTGCCCCGCTGATTAATGACAAATTAATGAAATTCTTACTGTTGTTCTCAAAACGGCAAAAATTCTGAAACCACTCCTTGTGCCATCCTCTGACACCAATACCTCTTCCCTTGCCCCGTTAATGCGGGCTTGAACTGCTGCAGCTTTTGGCTCAGCTTGAGTTTTTAAGAAGCCTAAATTTTAGGCACCCCCGTAGCCCCAAACTTTGACCCACAGGACATAAAATGACCCCAAGTTCCGAACCTTCCTTCCGCGACTCCGTCGAACTGATGTACAGCCGGGCCGTAAAACTGACCGAGCTCTCACCCGGGCTGGAGGAGAAGATACGCGTCTGCAACGCGACCTACACGGTGCGTTTCGGCGTGCGCTTGCGCGGCAAGATCCACACCTTTACCGGTTACCGGGCGGTGCACTCGGAACATATGGAACCCGTCAAAGGCGGCATCCGCTTCGCCATGAGCGTCAACCAAAACGAAGTCGAAGCTCTTGCGGCGTTGATGACCTTTAAATGCGCCCTGGTCGAAACACCGTTTGGGGGCTCAAAAGGCGGGCTCTGCATCGACCCACGGGAGTGGGAAGACCATGAATTGGAACAGATCACGCGTCGCTTCGCCTATGAGCTTGCCAAACGCGACCTGATCCATCCCTCTCAGAACGTCCCCGCCCCGGATATGGGTACGGGCGAACGGGAGATGGCGTGGATCGCCGATCAATATGCGCGCATGAACACCACCGACATCAACTCCCGCGCCTGTGTAACGGGCAAGCCGATCAACGCGGGCGGCATTCAAGGTCGGACCGAAGCTACTGGACGCGGTGTCGAATATGCGCTGCAAGAATTCTTCCGCTACCCCGAAGACATCGCCAAAGCCGGGCTATCAGGAACCCTCAAGGGCAAACGCGTCATCGTTCAAGGCCTCGGCAATGTCGGCTACCATGCCGCCAAATTTCTGGCCGAGGAGGATGGCTGCCTTATCACGGCGATCATAGAACGCGATGGCGCGATCCATGACGAAGCCGGTATCGATGTCGAGGACCTACGCAAGTGGATCGGAGATCACGGCGGGGTCGAAGGGTATCCGAAGGGGAAATATGTCAAAAACGGGGCAAGCGCGCTGGAATATGACTGCGACATCCTGATCCCGGCGGCGCTGGAAGGCGTCATAAACCTCGAAAATGCCGCGAATATCAAAGCGCCGCTCATCATCGAAGCGGCGAACGGGCCTGTCACCGCAGGTGCCGATGAGATTTTGCGTGGCAAGGGCACGGTCATCATACCAGACCTCTATGCAAACGCGGGTGGTGTGACGGTCTCCTATTTTGAGTGGGTCAAAAACCTGAGCCACATTCGCTTTGGCCGAATGGAAAAGCGACAAGAAGAGGCGCAGCACCGGCTGTTGGTTGAGGAATTGGAACGATTGTCAGCGGACAAAGAACTCGGTTGGGAGCTCTCGGCGGATTTCAAAGATAAGTTCATGAAAGGCGCTGGAGAGTTGGAACTTGTGCGCTCGGGCCTCGATGACACAATGCGGACCGCGTACCAAGCCATGCGCAAGGTTTGGCATGAACGTGATGATGTCGAGGACCTGCGGATGGCAGGATATTTGGTCGCAATCGAGCGCATCGCCGCCAGTTACCGCGCCAAGGGGCTCTGAGCAGCAGAAGAGTTTTAGTCAAAAATCTTCTGAAAATCCTTTCTCAAGGATTTTCGACCGCTAGAGGTCAAGGTCCTTCAAGGTTCCATCCCTTTGCGCCAACATGGCCGTCAATGTGTCGGCCATGAACTTCCCTGAAGCCCCCGGCGTCACGCCGCCGACGCCTATGCGCTTTCCCGAACGCCACCAGAGGCCCGGGATCCATGCGGTTGGATATTTGGTTTTCAAGGTTACTAGAAACCCGTTTGAAGGTTTGAACGCAAAAAACGATCTGTCCACTTTGTGAATATCGTCGATCTTGCAAATCAAAGTACCGTCGGACAGGCGAAGTTCTTCAGACGTCAATTCGATCACACGCCCTGTCACCTTCCACATGCGCCAGCCGCTATAGAGGCAAAACGCGCCGAAGGTGATCAAGAATGCAGCCGACATTGCAGAGGGCGGCTCTGTCACACCGACCGAGATCAAAAGTCCACCAAGCAGGTACAGAACGCCCGCGCCGAAGGCACGGCGCGGAGCGGAAGGTACGATGTTGGTTATCACATCAGACATGAAAAGAGCCACCTCTGCTAGGTCGGCATGGGATAGCGCCCCAAATGCCCAAGCTCAACCGCGTTTGGCGATAACCTCGTAGCCAGGCTCTTCCGGCTCGTCGTCGATCAAAACCGCAGGAAAACCCGGTGCGCGAATGTCGAGGCCAGTGGCCTCCTCCAAGCGGCGAATAATCTCATCCGATTGCGCCCGCGCGCCATAGCGCGCCTGCCCGTCCTTGAAAATTTCGATGAGTTTGGGGGAGAGCTCTAGCGGCACATCGTAGCGCTCCGCAATGTCTTGAAACAGCCCAATGTCCTTCAAAACCAAATCCATTGTGAAATCCACTGACCGTGACCCGTTCAGGATCACCTGGGATTCTGTCTCATGCGCGAAAGAGGTGCCCGATGATATCTTGATCGCCTCATATGTTGTCGCCAAGTCCATGCCGGCCGCTTTTGAGACGACCAGCGCTTCGCAGACGGTCAACAGGTTCGCTGTCGCCAAGTAATTGGTCATCACCTTCAACATGGAGCCCGTACCGAGCTCACCCGTATGAAGCACCCGCGGTGGTGTCGCGAATTTGGTGGAAATTTGAAGTTGGCGTAATCTCCGGGTGAACAAAAACACCCAAACCTGGCGGTAGAAGCCGCCATAGGAGATCACACCATGACAAAGACTACAGCAACATCTGCCGTTTCGCTCCTCTCGCATGAGGAGGGCTACGATCCGATTGAGGATCGTCTTCGCGCGAACATCCGCGCCACGATCGAAGCGGTTTTTGAAGAAGAGCTTGAGGGTGTTCTCGGCCGCTGTCGCTACGGACG
>JAPORH010000046.1:0-522 GCA_026710325.1 Litoreibacter sp.
TCACCGCCAAGTCTTACCGCCACGCACGCGCCGACGCATTTCGGCTATGGCAGGATTATACCCGCGAGATGACCGCCTGAAATTCGCAACACACATAATCGCAACCTACGCCAAATAACTTGGCAATGCCATCTGTGGAGCCAACGATTGCTCAACCGTCGAGATGCGCGCGTATCCGACCGGGGTGTGGAATTCTGCAGTCTTTGTCCGTTTTCCCTTCCGTTAATCATGATGTCTATCATTTCGTTGTCAAGCCATATTCCCGGACACCATTATGACGACGGAGAGCCTCATGCCCCGAATGCAGATCCTTTCAGCGCCCGAGCAAGAGGCGTTTGACCTACCGCCGCTAGTCGACTTCCGCGAACGCAAGCGATGGTTCGAGCGTTGCGAACTGCTGAATTCTTCAGCCAGATCTTGCCTCGCTACTGCAATTGGGCCTCATGCATACAATTTGGAACTGAGCCAACGAGAAAAAAGAATGGGCCGGTTCAAATCGCCTCGACAAGCACAAAGGTTCCT
>JAPORH010000046.1:690-3341 GCA_026710325.1 Litoreibacter sp.
TGAAATTCGCAACACACATGATCGCAACCTACGCCAAATAACTTGGCAATGCCGGATGATGACGTGGTCATGCATCTCGGACGCTACGCGCAGGCGCAGCCCGCCTTGCGGGCGCTGATCCTCGAAGAGCTGCGCGACAGTGAAAACCCCAGAGCCGCAATCGTCCTCAAGAACCTGACCTGACGAGCCACGCGCGCGTCAATCCGTGCCCCGCCGCACGGTTTGCTTGTCCGAAGGTTCATTACCACCAGCGTCATTTCGGTGACCGCTATCCCTTCCACCCACACCTTTCCCGGTGTAAAAGGGAATACGGTAGGGCCGTTAGAAGTGCGAAAGGGGCGTGCATGGACGAAGATAACCAGGAGATTGCCGAAGCGTTCGAAACCTTGTTCACACTGGACGAGTTGTGTCTGTGTGGTCGGGATCCGGGCTGTCCGTCGGTGCGCGATGATCTGGTTTGCGCTCTGACGCTGCGCCTCCAGTACGGTGTGACTGTCGATGGTTGCCTAGAAACCGCTTCCCCGGCGTTCGAGGCTTTGGAACGCGATCTCAAGCGCCGCCCGGCGCGTCAGTTGCGCGCGGCTCGGGACGAGATAGCCAACACGATGGATCATCTGGGCGAGTTGGATATTGACAGCCTTCTGGATGAGGAGACGGATGACGACGTGTCTGAAACATTGGCGCGTCTCTGGGGCGAAGATGTTTCTCACAGGATGAACTGAGCATGGGCGTGGCAACCTTGCCCAACGGCACGCGTCTGGCCCTTGGGGACCGGGACCCGATGTCGACAGGGGTGCGCAATGATCTGTCAAAGGCAGCGGCAGTGGCGGCGGAATGCGGGATTGTGCTGGTTTGCGCGCTGGAGGATGCGGCGGCGATACACGACCGACTGCTGACTTGCCTGGAAAAGACGGCCGCCGAACGGCTTCTCGTGCGCCCGCGGCAGCTTTACCAGTCGCTGAAGATTGCGCCGGACACGACCGCCCCCGGTGGCGGCAAGAGGGTGGTGCATTGACGGACCCCGACCCCCGCTTGCGCCCCACCGCTTTGCCGGAAGATCTGCCGCATGAAGCCAACCCCGCGCTGCGCCCCCGCCACCTGAGTGCCTTCATCGGGCAAGCCGAGACCCGGTCGAACCTGACCGTGTTCATCGAAAGCGCCCGCAGGCGGGACGCGGCCATGGACCATGTGCTGTTTTACGGCCCGCCCGGTCTTGGCAAGACAACACTGGCGCGGATTGTGGCGCAGGAGCTTGGAGCAGGGTTTCACATGACGAGTGGTCCGGTTCTGGCCAAAGCCGGGGATCTGGCAGCCATCCTGACCGGGCTTGCCCAGAACGATGTGCTCTTCATCGACGAGATTCACCGCTTGTATCCTGTGGTGGAGGAGGTTCTCTACCCGGCGATGGAGGATTTCGCGCTGGACCTGCTGATCGGGTCTGGCCCTGCGGCGCGCTCTGTGCGGATAGACTTGCCCGCGTTCACGTTGGTGGGCGCAACCACACGTCTCGGACTTCTGACCACGCCGCTGCGGGACCGGTTTGGTATTCCCTTGCGGCTCGAGTACTATAGTGATGCAGAACTGGAAGAGATCGTCACGCGGGGCGCACGTCTTCTGGGCGTTTCAGCAGAGCAGGAGGGTTTGGCGGAGATTGCCCGTCGCGCGCGGGGCACACCCCGCATTGCCGGGCGGCTCTTGCGCCGTGTAGTGGATTTTGCCGTGGTGGAAGAAGCCGGGTATGTGACAGCGGGCCTGGCTGCCCGGGCCTTGCAACGTCTGGATGTGGACGCTGCGGGACTGGACGGAGCAGATCGACGGTATCTTGAGATACTGGCCGAACATTACAGCGGCGGACCCGTGGGGATTGAGACGCTTGCAGCGGCGCTGTCGGAGGCAAGGGACGCGCTGGAGGATGTGATTGAGCCTTACCTTTTGCAACAGGGCCTCATTCAACGCACCGCGCGCGGTCGGATGTTGGGGGCGAGAGGATGGGCGCATCTGGGTCTTGACCCGCCACAGCCAAAAGCCATGTCGCAGGACGATCTCTTCGAGGGTGTTTTTGAAGATGACCCGACACCTGAAACGGATACCTGAGGGGTGAGGGGGTTGCCTGCGTGACGCGGTCTTTTCGATAGTACAGACAAAAAAGGGAGTGCGTGGAATGTCCAGTGTTCGCGAATACACAACACAGGTCGCAGGTACGCGTTACCGGCAGGACGAAATTGCCCGATGTCACGATGGCCACGATGTGACGCTGATCCGCAATCCAGAAAACGAGCATGACGAGAATGCGATCGAAGTCTGGGCTGGGGAGCTGCACATTGGTTTCAACCCCCGGGATATGAAAGAGGTCTGGGCGGCGTGGATGGATGAAGGAGCTGAATTCGAAGCCAGTATTGGCGAGTTTCTGCCACCATCTGGAGGCACCCGGTTCATAGGGGTTGTTCTGGATGTCGTGGTGTCCGATGCGTCCTGACCATGACCCGCATATGACATTATTCTGACGGATGTTCACCGGTCGCATTGAGTACCTCAAGAAAGGGCTCAGCGAACTGGTCGAGTTTCACGGTGCCGATGCCGTCAATGGTGGCGAATTCGGCATTGCCAAGTTATTTGGCGTAGGTTGCGATCATGTGTGTTGCGAATTTCAG
>JAPORH010000007.1 GCA_026710325.1 Litoreibacter sp.
CGGGCGCTTTCAAGCCCAAAATCGAAGGCTATTTCGCCGTGAGTCGTGTACCGTGCTCCGGCACTTATGAAAAGCGCTACCCGCGGCCCAACCTGACTGTCTGGCGGCGTATTCTGGCGCATGTTGCGCCCAGTTCGCATCTGATTGACTACGGTTGCGGCACTGGGCGGTATCTGTTGCCGCTGCAGCCCCATATCGGTCGTGGGGCCGGGTTTGATATCAGCACTGAGGCGCTGGAAACGTTGAAATCGCGCGCCTTGGTACAAGGTTGGCAGGCGCTGGAAATCCTTGGCCCAGATGCCAGCGATTTCGACACCTATGTCGCGCGCTCCGGCCCTGCCGATGTCGTGCTATGCCTCTTCGGCGTGCTGGGTCATATCACCTCCCGCGCTGCGCGCATTGCGGCACTGACCCAGATCAAGACTGCGTTGAAGCAAGGCAAAGGGCGCTTGCTCATCTCAGTTCCAAATGCCGCGCGACGGTTCAGGGCGGAGCAGCGCGAAGGAGTGGATGGGCTGATCCAATATGACCGTGCCATTGATGGGGGTGACCCAATCAAGCTGGAGTATCAACTCTACACGCCCGATCTGCTGAAAAACGAGCTATCAGCTGCGGGCTTCACGGTGGTCTATTTCGGCAGCGAGAGCGCGCTGCCGGAAAGCCTGCTTTTGAAATATGCCTTCATTCGACATTTCGATGCATGGCTCACCCGCATCATACCGAGCAAATGGGCCTATGGGCTTTATGCGGAGGCCGCATGGTAAGGATTTTGATCATCCTTTTGGCTTGCCTCGCCGCGCCGATATGGGCGCAGCCCTTGGTGCCAGTGCCGCCGGAACTTGTGGTCGAGCGCCCCGCCCAGCCGGACGGCAAACTTGCCGATATTCTGGAGCGCGGCACATTGATCGTCGGGGTCAAAAATGACTACCCGCCCTGGGGCTTTCTAAGTGACACGGGCGAGATTATCGGGCTCGAAGTTGATCTTGCACGCGATCTTGCAGACCGATTGGGCGTCGCGCTCAAGCTGTTTGCGGTTACGTCAAGCAATCGTATTGAACGGGTGAATTCCGGGATGGTCGACGTGGTTATTGCCACGGCCGGTGATACAGAAGAGCGCCGCCTGCAAGCTGATTTACTACTGCCGAACTATTATTCCAGCGGCGTTGTCGTCTATGGGCGACGTGACCTTGGCATCACGCGTTGGTCGCAGTTGGAAGGTGAGACGATCTGCCTGAGCCGAGGCTCATACTACAACCGAGCTTTGGAGACGCGCTATAAGGTCAAAGGGCAGTATTTCGCGGGCCGCCGAGAAGCGCTACTTGCTCTGCAATATGGGCGCTGCGTGGGTTGGGCCTTCGACGATACGGCTCTGACACGTTATAGCCATGACAACCCGTCCGAGGTGTTCGACGTCATGGTGCCGCCACGATTGGTTGTGCCTTGGGCCATCTTTGTCGCCAAAGGGCAGGGGCAAGCGACGCTCGGACGGTTTGTCTCCGACATGATCGGGGAATGGCATGCCGGGGGCCGCATTCTAGAGCTGCAAGACAAGTGGGGCATCGCCCGCACTGGCTATATCGAGGCGCAGCATCGGGTTTGGTCCGGTGTCACCAATGGTGTCGCGGATTGCGCCCGGATTGATTGGGACACCCGGCCCGGCGAATGCGTGGCCTCCGACCCGTTCAGGGCTGTACCGCCGGTTGAACTGAGCGGGTTTGCATTGTGGCTGGATCAGATCTTGGGAATAGATCTGCGCGTGTTTTACACCGCCTATGAGCGCGGGCGGCTGATGGACGGTTTGGCGCTGACCCTAGGCTTGAGCGCGGCCTCCATCCTCGGGGCTTTGGTCGTTGGCGTGGGGCTATCGCTGCTTAATGTTGGCCTGACTGGCCGGGGCGGGCTTGGTCGGGTCTTGCAGCTTCCCATTCGCGCGCTCATCACCGTGGCGCGCATGACGCCGCCAATTTTGCAGCTGTACATTGTCTTTTTTGGCCTAGGCGGTGTTTTTCTTGCAGCACCTGAACTGACGCCCGGCGCCTTCGCGATCGCGGTCACGATTTTCTCTTTCTATGCGGGCGCGACGAATACGATCATCCTGAGCCATGCTTTGACGCAAGAGCGCTATTTAGATCCCGGAACAGCCTTGATCAGGCTTATGCCCCGCGCTTTCGTGCGCGGCTTTGACGGGGTAGTTGCGGCCTGCGTCAATATCGTCAAGGCGGCTGGTATGGCCAGCGCGATTGCCGTGGGTGAGCTGATTTCTACCATCAACCTGCTGATAGGGGAGGGGGGCGATGTCGCCACCCTAATGAACGGGCTTTTGGTCTTCTATTTCCTTTTGGTGCTTTGCGTGATCTGGCTGTTCAAGATCGCCCGCTTGCGACTGGGGGCGACATGATCGAGACGCTTTGGCAACAAACGGGATATCTGGCCGGCGGATTTGCTGGCAACTTGATGATATCGGGTCTTGCCATGGCGCTTGGTACCGTCGTTGGTGCGGGGCTTGGGCGCATCCGGGCGATTGAATCGGGGCCACGCGCGGCGACGGCTTTGGCGTGGCTGGCCACAAATCTCAGCCGCAACGTGCCGAGTTTTGTGCTGCTGTTCTACATGGCGTTCATGCTGCCGACGGAGGTGGAGATTGGTGGCACAAGCCATTTCGTCCCACTCTGGATTAAAGCGACCCTGGCCCTGACCTTCCCGGTGATTGGTTTCGCGTCTGACCAGAGCCTCGCCTATTTCGAGCAGTCGGAGATGGGCATCAGGGGCGCGGGCGAAACCTTTGCTGTGGCCTGGATGCAGTATTTCCTGATCATCCTCATGGCATCGGCCACGGCGTCGGTCATCGGCGCGGATGAGATCGTAGGGCGGGCGAACACGCTTGTCGCGCGCTCCGGGGACCCGAGCTTTTTGCTCGTGACCTATGCCTATGTTTCGCTGTGGTTCATGGCAGCGGGGTTAGTTCTTTCAGGCCTCTTGCGACTGTTGGTGTGGACCCGCTCCCAAAAGGTGATGGCATGAGGGGTTGGGTTTTTGCGCATTGCAGGATGTCAGGCTTTGTTTACGCTACGTCATGTCGGCGCAACCTGTGCGCTCCGGGGGAATGGGCCTTTTCGGGCCCTTGTTTGAAAATGAGTATGAACCGTTTCTTGCCGGGTGACTGGCCATGATTGACCGTGCTCTGACACTGGCTTGTGGGCAGTTGAACGCGCATCTCATGCGCCAATTCTCGGTATCCGATGATCTGGTGTGCGCCGTGGAAAGGCGCGTTTTCCTTGCGGGTGCGAATCCCGCCC
>JAPORH010000028.1 GCA_026710325.1 Litoreibacter sp.
AAGCTTCAATTCGAATCCTTTTCGCTCCTCGTTTCAAGTAGCGTCGTGTACTATGCCTTGGGAGTGAAGACTGGCCAGTTGTCCGGAAACTTGATGTAGGGCAGGTGATCGTACCACACCGGGTCATGGAGGCAGAGCGACTTGTAGCGGTTGCGCCAGCTGTCGCCTGGCCGTGGGTTTTTCTCGACGATGATAGTGGGCACTCCAAGCTGCCGCAGCCGGGCACCCATTGCTATTCCGCCCTGACCACCGCCAATGATTAGGCAATAGGGCTGTGTCTTGTAGCCCAGTTCCGCTTCTTCTTTGCTTCGTTCTTCAGCCCAAGTGGTGCGATTCTTACCTGCCCCATGCTTGGCTCCCATGACGCGGTTCGTCCCACTTGGCTCTTCATGGCCTTTGAGTTCGACCATCGTCGTCAATAGGGTCCAGATCTTATCGCCTTTTAGCCGGATCAACCCGTATCCGCGGGCCACCTCCGTTTCGAACTCGATCCAGGCCGTTGTGACACCGCCGTCTTCATTTGGAGTTTCGCCATCAGCAACTTTCCATCCGCTGGGTTTGGTGGCCGAAAGCTGATGTCGCAACATGTCAGCGACCTGATCTTTGCCCTCGACCGTCTTGATATTCCACGTGAACGACACGAGATCACGCCAATAGCAGTCCTCATCGAACATGTCGGTTACGCGCTCTATGTCGCCATCTGCCAAAGCGGCTCCAAAGCTGTCCAGAAAGGCCTGAGTTTGGTCCGCGGTTGTGGTGTCCAGCATTCTTTCCTCCCAGTCGATAATTCTTTTTTGATGGAAATTAGCGTGCTGCAGGTCAGGGTTGTCGATCAACCGTATCAGGTCTTTGGCGATGCAGCGTGCCTAAAAGTGTCTCAAATCGAGACACTAAAGTGATCGTTTGGCAACTGGAAGAAAGCAGAAGTGAGTGTCCACATATAGATTATGCGTTATGTCCGCACAGCTGTCATGCAAAAGGTCGCAAAGCGTTTGCAAGGTTCCAAGCACGGTTTAAGCCCAGATTTACCGAGTTATTGACTACTGAAGCATGCTTGCGTCCAAATCTCCATGGAACTTAGGTAGAATGCGACCATATAAGAAGTCCAATTGCGATTTCAGATTGAGGCCGTCTCTAGTGCCGAGATTTGCGTCTACCGGAATCAATTGTTCTGTCGGATCATCGTTTAACGCTGCAGACACCCAATCCTGCATGGCTCCGATGTAAACATCATATGCAGCAGCAGGATTAGGACAGTCTTCGACCGTCAACTAGGTGCTTGGAATGTTACCGACAATCATCCAAACAAAATCATCAACACCCAAAAAATTTTCGCGAGATTTCGAACATAAAGATGGTGAAAATGCCATCAAAGTACGCACCATACAAATGTATGGACTTCTCCCGATAACCAAGGAAAAGAAAGCAGATACGATCTTGCTTCACTCAGACGCCCTCTGAAGCTGCTACTCTCAATTGAGTCTCTCGCATCGAGTTTTTCGACCGCTTAAAACTGGATCAGGTGTGCGACAGAACCTTCCATTTCTCACTTCTGTTCGAGACATGCTCCATTAAACGCTTTCCATTTTTGGAATTAGCGGCTCGCTCTGACCAAAATATGTCATTACTAGTTGATGGGGATGTCCGCTTGGTCCGTTTAAATGACGTTCAGAACCGAAATACTTGAGCAAGCCCTAACAAAAATCCGCAAACTTGCGGGATGTGTTTCCGGAACAGCGCCCGGAGTTAAGTTTTTCCCAATACTGTGGGGGCTATTTTCAGTTCGGGAACACAGAACATCCTTGTTGGTTGATGAGGTAAAAAAAGTGGTATTGTTTTTTCATAAAAATAAATTTACCTATATGAAACAATTGTTTATGTGAATAATTTGGCGGACTTTCTGTCCGCTACTATCTCAAAAGAAATTATGAGATGAGTGGTATGTGGATTGCGCCCCCTCATGTGGCGTGCCGCGTTTAGAAACGTCGTTGTGAACATGCCTGCAAAAGCGACGAAGACCTCCATGTTGAGCGGCATTGAGCGCGTGGAATTGACCACCTTTGCTTGACCGGCGAATGTCGCTGACGTCTTGGATCATGGGAGTTGGTGGCTTAGCATCACATTATGGGACAAGTTACTTCTCTCTTTGCGCGGAAAGTTGTCGGCGTCGCTGGGAACAACATTGATGCCGGCGCAGTTCTGGCATCTGTGGGCCTTGATGCGGACGCGGCTTGTGACCCAAAGCATATGCTCGATGAAGATGATAATTACGCTATGATCGAGCTGATGGCCGAGCAGATGGATGTCACGCGTTTGCCTTTGGTTGTTGGCGAAGCCATGCGGCCTGATGAATATGGCGCGCTCGGCCTGGCCTGGAAATCTGCACCCAACCTTCTGGGCTCTTTCTCTCGCGTTGCGCGGTTCTGGCGCCTTTGGACCAGTTTCGCGCAATATGAGCTGAGAGAGACTGACAACGGCATTTTGTTTGTTGAAAGGCGCGTGGGTCGGCGGCGCCTTGGAATGCGTATATCGATCGAGGCTGATCTTGCCAGCGGCGTGTCGCTCAGCAGGCAGGTGTCGCCAAGACCGTTTGCCCCAATTGAAGTCTTTTTCCGGCATCCCGCGCCCAAAACGACCGAGCATCATGAAGCCTATTTTGGCTGCCCCGTCCATTTCAGTGCTGAAAATGATGCAATGCTTTTGTCTCACGAGTCCCTTCTTCAGCCAAATCTGCTGGGAGATGAGGGCATCACACAGTTCCTGGTCTCCCACCTTGATGCGGAACTGTCGCAAATCGATGACGCACCGGCTTTGCAAAAACAGACCAAAAACGAGATCGCGCGCGCGTTGAGCGAGGGGCTGCCCAAAATGTCGGATATTGCGCGCAGGTTGGGTCTCAGCGCGCGCTCTTTCCATCGTCGCCTTGCCGAGCACGGGGTAAGCTTTCAAAGCTTGACCGAGGAAACACGCCGCGAAATCGCGATCAACATGCTGGAAGAAGAGCGCTTTGCCTTGTCGGAAATCGCATTTCTCACCGGGTATTCGGAGCAAAGCGCGTTTAACCGCGCGTTCAAGCGATGGATGGGGGTGACGCCAGCGGCCTATCGCAGATCACTCGGATAACTCCAAATTGGCGTGCACGGTCAAAACTCTGGCATGTCACGTCAATTCGCGTTTTCGAACTTGTTCTACTTAGTCGGTGCGAACGACACATATCGGCTCAAGGAGGGGGTATGAATGATTTGTGATCGGCCAAACGCCCTGAATTTGTTAGTGG
>JAPORH010000133.1 GCA_026710325.1 Litoreibacter sp.
GCCACGTGAAATAAGCCACCACCACTCTCCCCCACTGGTGACTTCAAACGCCCTCTCGACTGTCCCCGGGAGGGCGTTTTCTATGTCTTGCAGGCGCAATTATTCTCCGATTGCGATACCCTCGCGGCGTGGATCTGCGCCACCTTTCAGGCCAGTCTCGGATATTGATACTGCGTGTAGTCCAGATGTGAGGGCGCGGGCATTGACCTCAAAGCCCAGTGCTGTGAGAGGCTCAGTAAATTCGGTCGCACTTGTCCCTTCTTCAACATCATAGGTGCCAAACCGGTTCACGAGATGCGGCATGTCAATGGCGGCTTGAACATCCATGCCCCAGTCTAGATGAGCAATGATCGTCTTGGCGGTGTAGCCGATGATGCGCGAGCCCCCCGGTGAGCCAACCACCAGCACAGGCGCGCCATCCTTCAAAACAATCGTTGGCGACATGGAGGAGCGGGGGCGTTTGCCGGGCTCTACGCGGTTCGCAATCGGAACGCCGTCTACATGGGTGCGGAACGAGAAATCGGTGAGCTCATTGTTAAGTAGAAATCCACCTGGTGCCATGAGACGGGAGCCAAAACCGTTCTCGATCGTTGTGGTCATCGAGAGGGCGTTGCCCATTTTGTCGACGATAGAGATATGGGAGGTCGAAGGCAGTTCGAGGCTTTCGTCATCGGCCCAGAGAATTGCGTGATCAAAGGCAGGTGTGCCGGGCGCGACTTCGATGAGCGCTGCGTCCGTGTCGAGCAGCTGAGCACGCTCTGCCAGATAGGCCGGATCGACAAGACCCTCAGTGGGCATCGGAACGAAATCACTGTCCGCCATATAGCGGCCGCGATCTGCAAAGGCGAGGCGCGATGCGTCACCGATTAGCCGCCAGCTTTCAGGATTATCAGCACCGAGCGTGGCAAGATCATAGTTGTCGAGCATGCCGAGGATTTGCCCGACCGTCAGCGCACCGGAGGAGGGTGGGCCCATTCCACACACATCATGCGCGCGGTAGGTGGCGCAGATCGCAGGGCGCGCTTTGACCTCGTAATTGGCCAAATCACGAAGTGCGAGAACGCCCGGGTTGCCTTCAGCATTTTGAACCGTGTCAACAATGCCTTGTGCGATCTCGCCATCATAGAACACCGCAGCACCCTCTCCGGCGATACGCGATAGGGTATCCGCGTAGGCTTCGTTTTTAAGAAAATCGCCTGCTTTCAACGGCACGCCGCCGGGTAGAAAATAGTTGGCTGTTCGGGGGAAGCGGGAAAGGCGTTCCTAGTCACGCTCGACCAAGCCAGCAAGGCGTGGCGATACGGCGAACCCTTCATCTGCCAACTGGATCGCGTCGTTAAACAGGCCAGCCCAATCCGATTGCCCCCAGCGGCGATGCGCTGCCTCCATCAAGGCTGGCGTTCCGGGTGTTCCAACAGATAGCCCGCCAACGACCGCGTCAAAGAACTTTAATGGCTCGCCATTTGCGTCTTGAAACAGGCGTGGGGTCGCGGCGAGAGGTGCCGTTTCCCGGCCATCGAGCGTCGTCAACTCACCCGAGGAGGCGTCATACCAGACAAGAAATGCACCACCGCCAAGGCCCGAGCTTTGCGGCTCGACAAGGCCAAGCACGGCTTGCACAGCCACCATCGCATCAGCGGCCGAGCCACCGGCGCGGAGCACGCGCGCGCCTGCCTGCACGGCGAGGGGGTTGGCGGCGGCAACCATCCATTCCGTCGCCTCAACTGGCTTGCCCGAAGTTTTGGCCGCTTGGGCTGAGGCCGCTTCAGGCGCGATGGCGTCGGCGGCTTCCTGGGCCGTTGCGGGTAAGGTGAGGGCAAGACAGGCGAGGAATGAGGTCAAGCGCATAGCGAAATCCTTTGTTAACGAATAGTTCAATCATGCCTGCGACAGTGAGATAGGCAAGTATAGGTTTTGTGCCTCTCGTGTTGGCATGCGCCGCGCTTTCTCGGACTTGGGACGGTTCTGAAGCAGATTAAATTTATACCAAAAGCCACCGCCATGACGCGCGAATGCCCAAAAAATAACTTGGAAAGCGTCTTTGCTTTAGTTTGCACGCGACGGTCTGCGCTATCGGGCTAGATCAATCTAAATAGGAAGTTCGCGCCTTGGAGGGTCCGAAATGGAAGTATTGATAATCTCTTTATTGCTCGCGAATGTGATGCTGGGCATTGGTCTTGTGGTGGCAAGCATGGCCCGAATGGACCAACGCTACGCCGCGAAAGTACGCGCCGAGCATGATCGCAAAGCCATTTTGCGCGGCGAGGATAGCGACAGGCATTAGCGCGCGGCGTAGAGCCTGCGTGCGGCGCGGTCCAAATCGGGTTGCAGGTCCCCGATCGTTTCGAACCCTTGCCCGGAAAGCATCTTAAGCAAATGAACCAGGGCTTTTGCCGTGACGCGCGCGTCACCAAGCGCTGTGTGTCGATCCTCGGGCGCGATCGTAATCTCAAGCCGATCACACAGCGCGTCGAGAGAATGTTCTTCCGTCACACCAAAGGCGACAGCAGACAGTAAGACCGTATCAAGCACAGGGTGGTCCCAACTCGCGCCGATACTATCCTCTTGCTGTTTCAAAAACCCGATATCGAAGGGCGCGTTATGCGCGACCAGAACCGCATCGCGGGCAAAATGGTGTAGGTGCTGACCGGCCTCGGAGATGTCGGGTGCGCCTGCGACATCGTCATCTGAGATATGGTGAATACGGGTTGAGGCAGGCGGTATCGGTCGGCCTGGGTCCACGTTTGTTGCAAACTCTTCGCCTGGGACGATCTCACCGCGCAGAACCCGGACCGCACCTATCTGGACGATCGCGTCTTTTTCGATGGATAGGCCTGTGGTTTCCAAGTCCAAAACCACGAAGCACATTTCGGACAAGGGTTGGTCTTTTAGCGCGTCACTGTTTACAGCCCTCATCAGTGCGAAATCGAACACAAGCGGGCGCGCACCTGACATTTCTTTTGCTGGGTCTTTAGGATCGAAAAACAGCATATGGCCGTCATCATTGAGTGTTTTGACGCGCGCCGGGATGGGCGCGGTGGCGTTGACGAGGCGGAGGTTGCATTCGGTTTCGCTCCCGCCGCTTGCCGCCAAGGCTTTATCAAAGCTGGCTGGGTCAAAATAGTCGCAAAGCGGTGCTTTGAGGCGCGGAGGTGCGACCGCTGACAGGAGGCTGGCGGCTTGGGCATCGTAAAGGACAATCTCCTGCGCCGGATTGATCAGAATTGTGCCGATTGGGCTTTCCGTGAGCAGCGCCGTCAGCCGAGCCTGTTCCGCCTCAAGGCGTTTGGTCTCCCGCGTGATGTTGGCCGCAGAGTGTTCAAGCCCTTGATCTGCCTTTGCGCTCAGCGCTGCGGCTGCCGGGGCAAGGTCGCCCAGGTAGCGTGCGGCTTCGGTCTGGAGGTTAGCTGTTACGTCTGAATGCACCCACATTCGCAAATCCACCGACAGCCGGTTTATGGGTTTTGCGACGTTTTCGTCAAAAAGCAGCCAGATACCCAGTATGAGCCCCGTATTCAGGAGCGCAAAAGCAACAAAGGCAGTCATGAAAGGGGTTGTGGGCAAAGCGATGTCGCCACGGGACCATCCAAGCCATAGCGCCAATCCAGCAAGGGCAATGGCGCCCGCAGCCAAAAGCGCAAAAAAAAGAAAGACGCGCAACCTGAGGCTCAGACGCGCCATAGTGTTATGCCTCGCAGGCGAGGGTTAGAATGGGGTCATCGGGCGCGAGTGCATCCCATTCGGCATTTTTCAAGCTGCCATCTTCGGCGAAGTCTGCACCGTCAATGAGCAGGGCAGAACGGTTGCCCGCGCAATCAAACAGCATTGGCGCGCGGTTGACGGGGGACCAGCGGCCAAAGAAATACAAATCTACCATCTTTTGGTCGGGTTGTTCCGCATGGCTGCGGGCCGTGCTTTGGTCGACCGCAACAAACCGCTTGGTATAGGGCCAGATTTGGGTCCAGGGGCGCACCCAGCTTTTCTCCTCGACGGTCGTGGCCACTGCCACGCCTTCGGGCAGACGGGCGGAGGTGCGGTCAAACCAGGAATACTCGCTCGAAATGGTTATGGCGATCATGCCTGCGCCTGCGGCGATCGGTGTGATCCAGCGCGGCAGGCGCCGCCCGCTGATCATGATCAGCATCAATGCGATGCCCGCGCAGGCGATCCCGGCCACGAAAACTGCGATGAGCTCTAAAAACATCTCTCTACCCCAAAGTGCCTTTGCCTGACCCTACGGCAGATTGCATGGTCTTCACCACGACAAAGGCGTCGCGCAGGTGGGAGCGTTCGAAATCCGACAAATCAGAAGGGTTCAGGAAGTTGCTCGGCTGCGCCCCCTGTCGGACCTGCCGCGCTTGAAGTTTGAGGCGGGTCTCCGCGATCAGGTCGTAGGCGTCGAGCAAATCGGCCCCGCCGGAACGGGAGGTGATACCGGCCTCAATTGCAGCCTCCAAGCGCGCGCGCGTGTTGGCTGGTCGCAGCTGGCTGCTCAGTGCGTAAATACGCGCCAAATCGACAATGGGAACGACGCCATTGTGCTTAAGGTCCAACGTGTTGCGATGCTCGCCTGATCGAAAAGTCGCAAGGCCCCTGAGCAGCCCCAAAGGCGGGTGATGCTTGAGTGAGTTGGCAACCATATGGGCCACGAAGATCGAATTTTTTGACGCGGCTTCCAGCACGTCCTCCTGCAATCCATCAAACAGGGCCGTGTCGCCGCCGATAGGGCGCAGGTCAAACATGACCGAGGCCAGCATCTGCGCCATCGGGTCCGGTTTGGCGATCCAGCCGGTGAAATACTCCCGCCATTTGGCAAGCGGCTGGCACCAGCGCGGGTTGGTCGCCATCATGTCACCTGGGCAGTAGAAATAACCGCATTGATCCAGGCCGTCGCTCACGAATTTGGCGAGCTCTGCAAAATAGATCCGGTCGGCCTCGGTCGCCTCATCGGACAGAATAATACAATTGTCCTGATCGGAAACGCCGGTTTGCTCCTGCCGCCCCTGGGAGCCGCAGGCAAGCCAAAGATAGCCAACAGGCGCGGGGCCGAGCGCTTCTTCGCCAAGCTTCAGCAATCGTCGCGTTGCGGTATCGGCTATGTCCGTGATCAGTCGCGTGACGACATCATGCCGTTCTCCGCTCTCGACGAGTTGCAGCAAGAGCTGAGGGATTTCAGTCGTGGCCTTCTTGATGTCTTTCGCTGTTGAAGCGCGCGATGCGTGTCTTACAATCTCGGCGGAGGACATGGCCTGCGCTCGGGTCAGATCGGTTTGGGTGACGATACCGACAAGCGTCTCGCCCTTTACAATTGGGACATGGCCGATGCGCCGCTCTACCATCATATGCAAAACGTCGGTGACCAAGGCATGTGGGCCGAGCGTCAGGGGCGCTCGAGTCATAATCGTCTCAATGGGCGCAAGGGGGGAGCGTCCGCCGGCCACGACCTCGCGGTTCAGGTCGCGCAACGTCACAATGCCGCAAAACGCCCCGTCTTCGACCACGCAGACAGATGAGATCCGAAGTGCGGCCATCGCAGCACCAGCTTCGCGGATGGTCTCGCTTGGCCCACAGGCGTAAGGGTTTCGGGTCATAAGTTGCTCGACCCGCAAGCTTGCAAATGGGTTGGCTTGTGCGCGAGGCGGACGGCGGCGATCAAAGAAACGCCTCACGCTCTCATGTTCCGCCATCAAGGAATGAAAGGCGTCAGCCGGAAGCTGGATCGTTTTTAGGGCTTGCGTAGCGCGAGCGGTCCTTTGGGAGTGGTCGTTGCGCAAAAGCGCGCGCTCCCCGAAGGAGTTGCGCGGGCCAAGAATGGAAAGCTGGACATCGGTTTCGTCAGTAACTTCAACCTCGCCTGACGCGATGACATAGAGCCCTTTGACCTCCTCCCCGACTGCGAACACCTGGTCCCCGGCAGAGAAATCCTTGGCGTCACAAAGCTCTGCCAGCTTCGCCAAATCGGGCTCCGAAAGGCTGTCATAGGGATGCACGGAGGCAAGGAAATGGGTCAGTTCGGGGGATAACGCCATTGGTCAGATCAATCGGCTATGGTGTGAAGATCAGTAAGGCGAGGGAGCTGCGGGCACCCGAAGGTGCCCGCAGTGTTTTGGTTTAGTGTCCGTCGACCGCTGCACCGGCTCCGCGGGGGATGCGCACGCTCTCGACGAGGTCCTTGATATGCTGCGGGGTCTCTTTCGTTTGACCCGACACCACATAGGCGACAGCGAAGTTGACCGCGGCACCAATTGCCCCGAAGGAGGTCGACTTGATCGGCCCAAGCAGCGGGTCTGCATCCGTGTACAGGTTGGTGTCAGGGATGAAGAACCAGCCTTTATGCAGGAAGATGTAGACCAGCGTTACGGTCAGACCTGCAAGCATGCCGGCCACCGCGCCTGCGTTGTTGATACGGGTCGAGAAGATGCCCATCATCAGCGCCGGGAAGATCGAGGCTGCTGCAAGGCCAAAGGCCAGTGCTACGGTTTGTGCAGCAAAGCCCGGTGGGTTGAGTCCCAGAAGGACCGCCACGACAATCGCTGCAGCCATCGACAGGCGTGCCGCCATCAGCTCGGATTTCTCCGACATGTTTGGCGTCAGCTGGCCCTTCAGCAGGTCATGTGACACCGCCGAGGAGATCGCGAGCAGCAAGCCCGCCGCCGTCGACAGCGCTGCCGCAAGGCCGCCTGCTGCCACCAGGCCGATCACCCAACCCGGAAGCGAAGCAATCTCAGGGTTGGCCAGCACCAGGATGTCGCGGTTGAACTTGGTCAGCTCATTGCCTTCCCAGCCATTCGCGGCAGCTTTCGCCTGCAGTTCCTCATTGGCATCGTTGTAGTATTGGATCTTGCCGTCGCCATTCTTGTCTTCCCAGTCCAGAAGACCGGTTTTCTGCCAAGTGGCCATCCACGCATATTCCGGCGCGCTTTCGATCTGCTCAACGCTTACCGCTTCACCGGATGTGCCATTGGGCCACATCAGCTCGGAGATGTTGAGCCGTGCCATAGAGCCAACAGCCGGGGCCGTCAGGTAGAGAAGCGCGATGAAGACCAGCGTCCAGCCAGCCGACCAGCGGGCGTCAGACACTTTTGGCACAGTGAAGAAGCGCATGATGACATGTGGCAAGCCCGCCGTACCGATCATCAGCGACAGGGTGAAGAGCACCATGTTGATGGTCGAGCCATGCGCCGCCGTGTATTCGGCAAAGCCCAGGTCACGCACGATTTGGTCGAGCTTGACCAGCAGCGGCTCGCCGCTCTCGGTGGAGCTGAACATGCCAATCGCAGGGATCGGATTGCCTGTCAGCTGCAGGGAGATGAAGACCGCCGGAATGGTATAGGCGGTGATGAGCACGCAATATTGCGCCACCTGCGTATAGGTCACACCCTTCATGCCGCCAAACACGGCATATGCGAAGACCACGCAGGAGCCGATCAAGAGACCGTAGGTCGTGTCGATCTCCAGGAAGCGGCCAAAGGCGATGCCCACGCCCTGCATTTGCCCGATGACGTAGGTGATAGACGCCACCAACAGGCAGATCACAGCCACCAGACGCGCGGTCTTGGAATAGAACCGGTCGCCGATGAACTCGGACACGGTGAACTTGCCGAATTTGCGCAGGTAAGGAGCCAGCAGCAGCGCCAAAAGCACATAGCCGCCAGTCCATCCCATCAGGAAGGAGGAGTTGTCATAGCCGGTGAATGCAATGAGACCTGCCATCGAGATGAAGGAGGCAGCAGACATCCAATCCGCCGCTGTGGCCATCCCGTTGGTGACAGGGTGCACGCCGCGACCGGCTGCGTAGAATTCAGATGTGGAGCCCGCCCGGGCCCATACCGCGATCCCGATGTAGAGCGCAAAGGACGCGCCCACAAAGAGAAGATTAAGGGTAAACTGGTCCATGGGTTCTACTCCTCATCGACGCCGTGTTCGCGGTCGAGCTTGTTCATCCGCAAGGCGTAGAAAAAGATCAGCGCGAGGAAGACGAGGATCGAACCTTGCTGGGCGAACCAGAAGCCAAGATCGGTCCCTCCGACCGGAATGCTTGTAAGTAAGGGACGAAAGACGATGCCGAAGCCAAATGAGACGAGCGCCCAAATGACGAGACATATCTTGATGATGCGAATATTGGTCGACCAATAGGCACTGGCCTCCTCCCCAACATCCGTCGTTGCGTTTGTTGTTTGATCTGCCATTTCTGGCTCTCCTCCTTGATGTTTTGGGGGCGTGCATGACGCCAGCGTTTTGCAGCCTCTCAGGCCACTTGAGTTTGCGTTACCGTGAGTAGGGCTTCTGAAATTTGGGCGATCTCTCCCATGGCATCGACACGGGTCAGAACGCCCGCGCGTGCGTAGTAATCAATCAGCGGTGCGGTCTCGGCATGATAGGCCTTGAGCCGCTCTGTCACCGTTTCGGCATTGTCATCGGCGCGGCGTTTCATATCCGTGCCGCCGCAATTGTCGCAGATGCCCTCTGATTGCGTTGGTTTGAACGTGTCGTGGTACCCCTCGCCGCAAGAGCCGCAAGTGAAGCGGCCCGAAATGCGGGTCACCATCTCTGTATCGTCCACCTCCAGGCTAATGGCGGTATTTACCGCTTGGCCCGTGGCAGCCAACATCTGGTCCAACGCTTGCGCTTGACCCGTGGTGCGCGGGAAGCCGTCCAGGATCACACCCTTCTGGCAGTCAGGCTCAGACAACCGGTCCGACAGGATCTCGATGACAATCTCGTCGCTAACGAGCCCGCCGCTTTCCATCACCGCCTTGGCCGCAAGCCCAGCATCAGTCACGGCGGCCACAGCTGCGCGCAGCAGATCGCCGGTTGAAAGCTGCACGAGCCCGCGCCGTTCCTCCAAGATGCGTGCCTGGGTCCCTTTTCCGGCACCTGGTGGTCCAAGCAGGATCACGACGGCGGGGGCATTCGCACTAAGGGGCCCGTCCATCACGCGTCCCCCCGGTTCATCCGGTTCGCGATCAGGTCATCCACCACGGAAGGGTCGGCCAACGTTGACGTGTCGCCAAGCGCGCCAAAGTCATCCTCGGCGATCTTGCGCAGAATGCGGCGCATGATCTTGCCAGAGCGCGTTTTTGGCAGGCCCGGCGCCCATTGGATCAGGTCTGGCTTGGCTATTGGGCCAATTTCCGTGCGGACCCAAGTCTCAAGCTCCTTACGCAAGGTGTCGGATGGCCCCTCGCCACCCATCAAGGTGACATAGGCGTAGATGCCTTGGCCCTTGACGTCATGCGGGTAACCTACGACGGCGGCCTCGGCCACTTTGGCATGGGCTACGAGCGCGCTTTCAACCTCCGCCGTGCCCATCCGGTGGCCGGAGACGTTGATGACGTCGTCCACGCGGCCGGTGATCCAGTAATCGCCATCCTCATCCCGGCGGCAGCCGTCGCCGGAGAAGTAATAGCCTTTGTAATCGCTGAAATACGTCTTCTCGAACCGCTCATGGTCGCCCCAAACGGTGCGCATCTGCCCTGGCCAGCTGTCTTTGATGCACAGGACACCCTCGACGCCATTGCCTTCGATCACCTCGCCGCTGGTCGGCTCAAGCACGACTGGTTGCACGCCAAAGAAAGGCTGTTGTGCGGCACCGGGTTTTAGCTTGGTGGCAAAGGGCAAGGGCGTGAGCATATGCCCGCCCGTCTCAGTTTGCCAGAACGTATCCACGATGGGGCAGCGGCCTTTGCCAACGACATCATTGTACCAGTTCCAGGCCTCCGGGTTGATCGGCTCGCCGACGGAGCCAAGAACGCGGAGATCCGAAAGGTCGTACTTTTCGACCCACTCATTGCCCTTGCCCATGAGGGCGCGAATGGCCGTTGGGGCGGTGTAGAACTGGTTGACTTTATGCTTCTCGCAGACCTCCCAGAAACGGCCCGCATCTGGAAAGGTTGGTACGCCTTCGAACATCACCGTGGTCGCGCCATTGGCGAGCGGGCCATAGACGATATAGCTGTGGCCCGTGACCCAGCCTACATCTGCCGTGCACCAGAAAACGTCGCCATCATGGTAATCAAAAACCACCTCATGGGTGAAGGACGCATAGACGAGATAGCCGCCGGTCGTATGCACGACGCCCTTGGGCTGGCCGGTCGAGCCGGAGGTGTAGAGGATGAAGAGCGGATCTTCGGCGTTCATTTCCTCTGCTGGACAAATCTCTGAGGCGACCTTCATCAACTCGGTGCAGTCATGGTCGCGGTTGGTCCAGGTGGTCTGGCCGCCCGTTCGTTTCACGACCAGACATTGAACGCGTTCGTCGCAATGCAGCAGCGCGGTGTCCGCGTTGGATTTCAGCGGCGTTTCTCGTCCGCCTCGGGGCGCGTAGTCAGCGGTAATGACAACTTTCGCGTCACAGCCGTTGATGCGCGCCCCGAGCGCGTCCGGGGAGAAGCCCGCAAAAACAATAGAGTGAATGGCCCCAATCCGCGCGCAGGCGAGCATCGCGTAAGCGGCCTCCGGGATCATGGGCAGGTAGATGACGACCCGGTCGCCTTTGGAAACACCAAGCCCTTTGAGCACATTGGCCATCTTGCAGACGGAGCGATGGAGCTCTCTGTAGGTGATGTGTTGCGGCGCTTGTTTTGACGTGTCGTCCGGTTCCCAAATGATCGCCGTTTGGTCGCCGCGTGTTTCTAGATGCCTGTCGATGCAGTTGGCTGAAACGTTCAGCGTGCCGTCTTCAAACCAGCGAATATCGATGTTTCCTGGCTCAAAGGATGTGTTCTTGACCTTCGTGAAGGGCCGTATCCAAGACACGCGCTGCGCTTGCTCTGCCCAGAATGCATCCGGGTCTTCAACGGAGCTCGCATACATCGCTGCGTATTCATTTGCGTTTACGATAGGAAGCGGTTCGGATTGAGAGACTGGCGTCGCCAGCTCTTCGAGATCTTTCGGGGTCATTTGTGTTGTCCTCCTCGGGGCCGCACGATCTGTCCGAAATGGGGCAGAGTGCGTATACTTTCGTATACCGAGGGCTGACGCTGGGTAAATTGATCTGGGTCAACTTTTTGAGGTGTGTGTAAATTAGTTTACATAGATACTGTGAATTTTTGAAAACTTTCTGAAAAAATTAATCTAAATCAGAGATTTGCGATCTTCTCTGGCGCGAGCTGTTTCCGTCAGATCTATTCTGAAATCAGTTAAGCGCGTCGGTTAAGGAGAAAAATCCAAAAAAATATTCTCAAGCTGCGCAAAAAAAACGCGGGCCAAGCGACCCGCGTTCCTGTTCAATCGTGCTGAACGAATTAGAGCTCGAGCGAGCTTTCGACCTTTTTCACCTGGACGCGTGCCATACCGAGATTAGCCGCTTTCTTGTCCAGAGCTGTGTAAAGGAAGACCGAAGGGGTATCTGCCAGCGGACGGATCAGGTGGAACTGGCTGCCGAGCGTGATCAGGATGTCGTCGATGTTCTCGTCGAGCTCGAGCATCTTCATCGCGTTCATTTTGGCTTTCACGACTTCAACATTCGCTGCGCCAGCAGTTTCCAGGTCGAAGTTTTTGCCGCCTTCAGAGGCCATCATGAGGCCAGTTTCGGTGTCGACCAGACATGCGCCGATGAAGCCGGTGATGTCCGAGAGGTTGGAGATGTCAGTAGATGCCATGGGATTTTCCTTTGCCGTGGTTTTCTGGGGTTGAGATGAATCAGTTTCGCCTAATTGGGCAGGTTCGGTTGGTGCACTCGACGATGTCGAGGCGGATGCAAGATCGGACGCGATAGACGGAGTGAAGTCGTCATCTGAAGGCGGCTTGCTACTCTCAATGTCAACGTCACTTGTTCCGGTCCGACTTGTTTTGTCTTGGGCGACTGTGCCCAGCTTATGTGACGATGACTCGCAGCCAATTGCGGCGATCGAATGTTCATTTTTAATTAAATCTTGGCTATTTCCGGGCATTGTTTCGCCCTCCGAAGCGCGCACAGAAACTTCGCTCGTTTCTGCTATTTGATGCGTCTTCTTCTTCGCCTTCGCGGGCTTTTTCGCTTTTGTTTTGGGCTTTGCACTGGGTTTTTGGGAGGCTGTTAGGCAAGCGGAAACAGCTTTTTCAAGCGCGCTGCTGAAGGCAAAGCCGCCGCTCTCGATCCAAGCGCCGTCCTCTTCATCCGTTCGCTCGTCGAGGGGGACTGCCGCCGCCTTTGGGGTCTTGAGAACAACGACCTCGCCGAACATCTCATGCGTTTCGCCGTGAACCCGTTTGAACACCTTCGCCTCGTCTTTCTCAAAACGGAGCTTGTCCGCGCGCGTGATCACAAGGATGCTGTTTTCCTTGGTCCGGGCCGCGAGCTTTTCGTAGGTGGCTTTTTCGGTTTGGCGCCAAGCTTGAGCCGCGGCGGTGCACCAGATTGCAAAGCTGAAATAGCGGTAAAGGAAGCGTAGCGCGTCTTTTGCCAGATCCGGGTCTGACAGGCCCGGCGTGTCAATGATGTCGCAAGCTTTCAACGCATCGCTTGGGTGGCCCACACGAATGGCAAGGTAGTTTTCACGGTAGTTTACCGCCGGGTCACCCAGTTCAACCTCAACCTCGCTGCCGTCCTGGCGCAAAGCCGTGACGAATTCGGTTTCGCTATGGGTGAACCAGATCGGGGGCAGCGGTGTGGCTGTGACTTTGGTGGTGGCGACTTCTTCCCCCAACAAAAAGTTCAATAGCGTTGACTTGCCCGAACTGAACTCGCCCATCAGAGCTGCCACGGGTTTCCCGCTGCTCCACCCGGCCATGACCTCGTGGGTTTGCGCGTTGGCGACAGGTAGGCTCATCAAGCCAACTCCTCTTCCAGCGCTTCGCGTTCTTGATCAAGGGCGTCTTCCAAGTCCGCACCTTCGAGCGCATAAAGGATGTCGCTGGTGTCACGCAGAGAGCGGATGCGCACCGCAAGCTCGTCATCGCTGCCCGCAAGCGTCTCTGCCAAAGCCTCGTCATCGAGTTTACCGAAGGATTCAATCGTTGCGTGGTGCTCTTCCAAGAAGGCAATCAGGTCGGCAGTTACCTTCAAAAGGTAGGTTTCCACGACGTCGTCGCAGGTCTCTGCGATGGTCGCATGCAGATCGTCATTGGAGATGTCGAGGAACTGTTCGATATAAACAGACTTGGAAAACTTGCGGCGCAGCCAATCCATCGAGCTGGTTGCCCGCAGATCGACGCTCATCGTGCGCATGAGCGACAGCGGCAGAGGCGGCTCTGGCACAGGTTGAGGCGTGATGCGTGGGATGTCGTCCGAGTTCAGCGCGAGGCTGTAGGCTTTTGATACGTTCGTCACAATCTTGGCGCTCAGCCGCTGCAAAAAGGTCAGCGTGTCCGCGCTGTAGCTGTTATAGGCTGCATTCAATTCGGTCCGCAGGGCCTCAGTATTGGGTGCCCAATCTTTGAGCTTGCCGCGCCCGGACAGGCAATTCTTCAGATTACGTTCTTCATGGTAGTTGAAGTCATGGTAGGCGGCAGCAATGCCTTGTTTGATCTGCTCTTTCGCTTTGGCGCGGTAGTCGTCCATGGCCTTGGAGACCGCCTTCTGACCCATTTGCAAGCTGGACATGGCTTGTCCAATCTTGACCGGATCAATCTTCAAGCGTTCGTCTTTTTGCACTTCGGACAGATACAGAACGGAGCGCTCGGCGAGACGACGCGCTTTGTTTGCGTCGAAAGCGACGCGGGGGCGGTACACTTCCTGCCAGACCTTTTGGTTGATCGCGGCGCGCAGCGCGCTGATGCCGCTGACATCTGCGAGATTGTTGATGTTCTCTGGGTCATTCGCACCCGGGTCCAACACGCTTGCGCGTGCTTCGACCAGCGAGGCCAAGCTTTCCACGGAATCCTCGGGCAGGTTGTCAAAGCTGTTGGTGATGGCCGCATCGGCCCAGGCAGCACTGCCGAAGATGATCGGTATCTCGTCACTCAGGTTCTGCTTTTGCAAAACGTCGGAAATATAGGCCCGGATTTCTTCGATCTGGTTATGCGGATCGGGCAGCTCGTCAATGCGGTTCACAAAGGCAATCAGGCGTTTGCTGCGCAGGCTCTTCAACAATCGCATAAGCCCCAGATCGACGGAGCTGAGCGCCTGATGCGCACTTAGCACCACGACACAGACATCCGACTTCCCAAGGTTTTCGAGTGTTGCGGCTTCGCGCACCAAGAAGGGATCGTTCACACCGGGGGTGTCTGCGATGGTGACGGGATAGTCGAAATGTTCGCTCTCGATGAAGAGGTCTGCAGATTTGGTGAGGTCGGCAAACCGGCCTTCTTTCTCCAAGATCGCTTCTTCCTCGCCAAGGCAGACATAGCGTTTTACCAGGTCGCCGTTGTAGCTAGAGAAACTGTGCTGATTGCCCAGAAGCATTTTGAAGTTCCGCCCCAGACGGCCTTCCGTGCGTTCGCGCAAGCCTTGTATTTGCTCGGTCAGTTCCTTGAGGCGCGAGTCCAGTTTCGCGCGTTTTGCCAGTTTCACGATGCGGCCTGAATCCGAGACCAGATCATCCCAATCTTTGTTGTCGAAGAACCGGAAGATCGCCTTCTTGCCCTTTGGTGCGATACAGTTGACATGCATCGATGTCACCACGGATGTCCAAGGGTTCACGTCAGAGGGCAACAGATCGCTCGTACCAATCAGCGCGTTTACCAAAGCCGTTTTGCCTGCCTTCACCTGGCCGATCAAAGCAACCTTGGGCGCGTATTCCTCAAACGCATCCATGAGCTCTTCAATAGTGGTGACATCCTCAGGAACAACAGCACCTTCCAGTCGGTGAAGCGCGCCGCTTAGGTCGTTGCGCGCTTCCCGCGTGTCCTCGATCTCTTGGGTGGTGGATTTGACGGGTTGCAGGTATTCGTCAAAAGGGTTGGATGACATCTGGGGACTCGTTTCTCAAAAAGGGTGACAGGGTGGCAAAACACTTGGGTCGGGAAGAGGGACAGCGCCGCAGAACCGTTTTGGTCCGCAACCAGCATATGAAGCTGCATTGCGCGCTCTGACGCCAAGGCGTTCACGGTCACCCGTCATGCTCATAATAGGGGGCGGAGCGGCAGCACGCATTCCTCATCCTCTCGTTACAGGCAGCAAGCTGACGTCAGAGAGAGGCGAAAATTTGACTTAAATTAGGTGCTTTTTCGAATGTGAGAGCGCCATTGTTTCACAAAAGGCTACTCGCGGGCGGCTAACCATCTCTAAACTATGGCAAAACTCTGCTCGAGCTTGTCCGTTAGCTCCAAAATATGGCTATCCTCATAGATGAAGGGTGGGGCCAGCAACACGTGATCACCGCGCTGCCCATCCCGCGTGCCGCTCATTGGGTAGCAAATCAAACCGGCTTCAAATGCTGCTTTCTTCACCCGTTCAGCGGTTTTGAGCGAGGGGTCGAACGGGGTTTTCGCGCTCCGGTCTGCCACGATTTCAAGCCCGATAAACAGCCCGCGCCCACGAATGTCACCGATATGGGGGTGCTGGCCGAAGCGCTCGGCCAAGGCAGCAAAAAGATGTTCCGAGCGCGTTTGCACCGCACTCAGCAAGCCGCGCTCGAGGATGGCTTTCACGACGGCCAAGCTCGCAGCGCAAGCGATCGGATGGCCCAGATAAGTATGGCCATGTTGAAAAAAGCCGCTGCCCATGCCGATGACATCGTAAATAAGCTTGCTGCACAGCATAGCTCCGATGGGCTGATAGCCCGCGCCGAGGCCCTTTGCGATGCAGGCAATATCAGGCGCAATCCCATCGGCCTCGCACGCAAAAAGATGCCCAGTTCGCCCCATGCCACACATCACCTCATCCAGGATCAGCAGGACGCCATATTGGTCACAAACCTCGCGGATGCGTTTGAAGTACCCTTCGACTGCCGGCACGGCGCCCATAGTCGCGCCAACGACCGGTTCGGCCACAAAGGCTATGACGCTGTCTTCCCCGAGCCGCAGGATTTCGTCTTCCAGCTCTTGCGCCGCGCGTTGGCCGTAGTCGTACGCGCTCTCATCGTCGGCGCGGTCAACATACTCGTAGCAGGGCGCGATATGGCTCACCTCCATCAAAATCGGCTCAAACTGAGCACGGCGCCATTGGTTGCCGCCGGTGGCCAGAGCGCCGAGCGTGTTGCCATGGTAGCTTTGCCGCCGCGCGATCACGTGACGGCGCTGCGGCTCGCCATTCTCGATATGGTACTGGCGGGCGAGCTTTAGCGCTGCTTCCACCGCTTCTGAGCCGCCCGAGACGAAATAGACCCTATCCAAATCGTCCGGCGCATGTGCGATCAACAGGTCTGCGAGCTCTTCTGCCGGGTCGGACGTGAAAAAACCGGTATGCGCAAAGGCCAACGTGTCGGCCTGCTTTTTGATCGCGTCGATGATTTCCGCGTCGCCATGCCCAAGGCAAGACACCGCAGCACCACCGGAGGCGTCCAAGTAGCGTTTTCCGTGCTCGTCGGTGAAGTAACATCCATCGCTGCCGACGGCCTTGACCGGGGGGGCGGTGATCTGGCGTGGAAAGACGTGGCTCATAGCAATGACTCGCTTGGTTGAAACCCTGCCCGGGCGGCTTCGTTCAAGAAGCTTTCGACGGAGGCGATGTTGTCGTCAAATACCGCACCGTTGGGCGTAAGGCGGTTGTTCTCAAATCCGATCCGGGCATGGCCGCCGTGTTGCAAGGCGTCGAGTAAGCAGGCCTGTTCTTGCTGCCCGAAGGCGCAAAGCGACCAATGCCATGGCTCTTTTCCCATGGCGTCCAGAAACGGGGTGAGGTCGCTCGGATTGGATTGCTGATTTTCTGTGTAGCGGCCAAGCACAAAAATGACCTGATGCCGCGCTGCCGGCACTGTTCCCGCGTCTATATACTGACGCAGCCGCACCACATCATCCGGATCGTAGAGAATATGCTGCAGGCGTTTTCCGGCGGCGTGGGCGCTCTGATACACTTCGGCCAGACGGTCCGGCGCGCGTTCGAACTCGCGCAGCGCAACGCTTGCATGGGTCGTGTCTGGATGCAGCAAGCAATCGACTTGAGCCGCAGGCTCGAACAGGCCCGCAGCTTCGGTTGAAAATTGGATATCGATCTGGGTTTTGGCACGTATGGCTTTAAGCGCTTGGGCATATAGGTCTGGGTCGAGCGCGTGCTGCTCATCCTGATCGCGCACATGGACATGTATTGATGAGGTGCCAAGTGCCGCGCAGGCCTCCGCCGTATCCGCAATTTCGTCGAAGCTGATCGGCAGGGCGGGGTGGTCCGCCTTGCTCAAACGCGCGCCCGTCGGCGCGACCATGAGTTCAAACCTGTCTGCCATCGCTGCACCTTGGTCGTTGAATCGTCTCGACACGTAAGCCAAAGCATCGAATTACAGGTCTAGTCAATGGCTTCAAAAAATATCATATGTTATCTACTTGAAAAGGAAATTGCATGGACCCGACGCTGCGTACCCGCACGCTCCATCAGCTAAGGGAGACGCTGCCTGACTTTTCTCGGCAGATGAAAATCGCGGCCAAATATGTCGTCGATTACCCAGCAGAATTCGGCATTGATCCTATCCGAACTTCGGCAAGCAAATCCGGGGTGAGCACTTATACTTTTGTGAAAATGGCCAAACACTTGGGCTTTTCCTCATTTGAAGAGATGCGGGAACCATTTCGCCATGCGCTTGTCGCCGGCGGGAGTGGCGCACAGAACCTTGATTGGTTGAACCAACAGGACAACCCATCTGAATTGGCCCAAGTGTATTCTGAGGCAGCGGCCAACGGTTTGGCGATTGTCACGCGCTCGCTTGAACGCCAGCAGCTTGAACAATTGGAGCGCATCGTTGATTTACTTGTCGCAGCTGACACGATCTATCTGACGGCCGTAAGGTCCAGCTTCTCGGTCGCATACTATTTTCACTATGTCGGCCGTATGGCGATGCCGTCTTTTCATCTGATACCGCGTCATCAGAACAGCGCGATTGATGATCTCAATGATATCGAGCCGGGTCAGGTGCTCATTGCCATCACCGTCACGCCTTATTCCCGCGAAACCATCGAGGCTTGCGAATTCGCTCAGAAAAAGGGCGCGACTATCGTTTTGATCTCGGATTCGGATGTGGTGGCGCCCGATTTGAAACCCGATTATGTCCTCGTCACCTCAGTCCTCAGCACCCACGGGTTCGGCTGCTTTTCAGGGATGATGGCAGTGGTGGAGCTGCTGGTCGCATTGTTGATGAAGCGCGGCGGCGACGCGGCTAAAGAAAGAATCGCGGCATATGAAACGCTCCGCTTGCAAAACAATGCGTATTGGGCACCACGAAAAAAACATTAGTTTTAGCGTGACATCCCCGGAAATTTTCGCAACCCTCAGAGGCACGAAGCGCCGCAAAGGCGCGGAAATTATTTCTGGGAGATATCTATGAAAAAGATGAACTTGGTGGGAAGTTTTGTTGCTGCTGCGACGCTGGCCTTTGGTGGCGCTGCTTCAGCGCAGGAGTTTATCTCCATCGGCACCGGCGGCGTGACCGGCGTGTACTACCCAACAGGCGGCGCGATCTGCCGTCTTGTCAACCGCGACCGCAAAGAGCACGGCATCCGCTGCGCCGTCGAGTCCACCGGTGGCTCGGTTTACAACATCAACACCATCAAAGCCGGTGAACTTGAGTTTGGTGTTGCGCAGTCCGACTGGCAGTTCCACGCCTTTAACGGCACGTCGAAATTCTCCGACAACCCGTTCCCGGGCGTACGCGCGATGTTCTCGGTACACCCCGAGCCATTCACACTTGTTGTGCGCGGCGATAGTGGCATCGACAGCTTTGAGGCCCTCAAAGGCAAGCGCGTCAATGTTGGCAACCCTGGCTCCGGTCAACGTGCGACGATGGAAGTTGTCATGGACGCGTTCGGCATGAGCATGGATGATTTTGCACTCGCGACCGAATACAAAGGCTCCGAGATGGCCAAGCAGATTTGCGACGACAATATCGACGCGATGATCTACACCATCGGCCACCCGGCTGCTGCGATCAAAGAAGCAGCCACCACATGCGACGTGAAACTGGTCGACGTCTCTGGCGCGCCAATCGACAAGCTGGTCGCTGACAACCCCTACTACCGGACTGCGACCATTCCGGGCGGCATGTATGCTGGCACAGATGGTGACACGACGACCTTCGGCGTTGGTGCGACCTTCGTGACGTCTGACAGCGTGTCTGACGACGTGGCGTACATCGTGGCCAAAGCGGTTCTGTCGAACCTCGACGATTTCCGTGGTCTGCACCCTGCTTTTGCCAATCTTGACGCAAAGCAAATGATCTCCGACGGCCTGTCTGCGCCGCTGCATCCGGGTGCTGAAAAAGCCTACAAAGAGCTGGGCTTGATGGACTAAATCCCTTCCGGGACACTAAAAATTCTTGCGCCAGCATGTCTTTTCGGATGTGCTGGCGTTTTACTATGTCGATTGAATGCGAAGGGGGCAGGGCATGGCTGAGGCAACACGATCCGCAGAGGATATGGTCGCGGAGGCCGATACCGGTGCTCGCAACGCAGGACCCGGTGCTGCCGCGCTGATCTTTGGGCTCTGCATCGCTTGGTCGCTCTTCCAACTTTATATTGCCTCCAAATTGCCGGGCGTCTTGGCGCAAGCCACTGGGATGAGCATCTTCGCGAACATCGTGGCGCAGGCGCGGTTCGTGCATTTGGCATTTGCCCTCGTGCTGGCGACGCTGGCCTTCCCGATGTTCGGTCATAGGGACCGCATCCCTTGGTATGACTGGGCCCTTTGTATCCTTGGGGCGTCAGCTTGCCTTTACTTGATCATTTTCCGGTTCGAGATTGCCGATCGCCCAGGGCTTTGGAGCACCTCGGACATCGTTATGTCAGGCATCGGCATGGTGACGTTGATGATTGCGGTTTTCCGGTCTCTCGGGCTGCCGCTGGTCATCATCGCTTCCCTGTTCCTCGCGCTGGCTTTCTTTGGCGGTTACTCGGAATGGATCGGGTCGATCACCAACTATGGCGGTTCCTCCTTCTCCAAGGCCATGGGGCATTACTGGATGCAGACCGAGGGGGTCTTTGGCGTGGCGCTCGGGGTCTCCACTTCGATGATCTTCCTCTTTGTGCTTTTCGGCGCGCTGCTGGAAAAAGCAGGCGGCGGGAACTGGTTCATCAAGGTTGCCATCGCGCTACTCGGCGCGCTCAGGGGTGGTCCCGCGAAAGCGGCAGTTCTATCCTCGATGATGACGGGCATGATCTCCGGTTCTTCCATTGCTAACACCGTAACCACCGGCACCTTCACCATTCCGCTGATGAAGCGCATTGGCTTCTCGCCTGAAAAAGCTGGGGCCGTCGAAGTAGCCTCTTCGACCAACGGCCAGCTGACCCCACCTGTGATGGGGGCCGCGGCCTTCTTGATGGTCGAATATGTCAATATTCCTTATATTGAGGTGATCAAACACGCCTTCCTACCGGCCGTGATCTCTTACATTGCGCTCCTCTATATCGTGCATCTCGAAAGCCTGAAGCTGGGACTGCAAGGTCTCAAAAAACCAGGCCGCCATATCGGAATTCTGATGATCCTGACGCTGTTCCTGACAGGCTTCCTGGCTATGGCGGCGATCACCTTCCTTGTGGTGCTGTTCCGCGGCGCGTTGGAGCCACTTATGCCTGGGGCGTCGATTTACCCGGCGCTGGTCTTATTGCTCGTGGCCTACCTGGCGCTGCTTTACGTGGCATCGCGTTTCCCAGACGTGGTGGCGGATGACCCGAATTCCCAAGTGGTCGAGGCACCGCGCCTGACACCAACCTTCTGGGGCGGGGCTTACTACGCTTTGCCGATCTTCGTGCTCGTCTGGAACCTGATGGTGCGGACAGAGGACTTGGACCGGCTTTCCCCGGCTTTGTCGGCCTTTTGGGCCACTATCGTGATGATCATCGTGTGCCTCACACACCGCCCTTTTAAAGCTCTGATGCGGGGGGAGGCGCAGGCGCATCTCTCGAGCCTCGCCGCGGGCCATACATTCGTGAGCAACCTCAAAAGCTCCTTCGTGGATTTCGTTGCTGGGCTCGAAAGCGGTGCGCGTAACATGATCGGTATCGGTGTCGCGACGGGCGCCGCAGGCATCATCGTGGGCACGATCTCCCTCACGGGCGCGCATCAGATCATCGGTCAGGTGATCGAGGTTATCGCGGGCGGCAACCTTATCATTCTGCTGATCCTCGTAGCCATCCTGTCCTTGATCCTTGGAATGGGGTTGCCAACTACCGCGAACTATATCGTGGTCTCGTCGTTGATGGCGCCGGTGATCGTTTCTGTGGGCGCACAATCTGGCCTGATCGTGCCTCTCATCGCGGTCCATCTCTTCGTGTTCTATTTCGGCATCCTGGCCGATGACACGCCGCCTGTGGGGCTCGCGGCCTATGCGGCTGCCGCGATCTCACGGGGCGATCCGATCAAGACGGGCGTTGTGGGCTTTAGCTATGACATTCGCACGGCGCTGCTGCCCTTCATGTTCATCTTCAACACCGACCTTCTGTTGATTGATGTCGGGCCGATGAAAGCGGTGATGGTCTTCTTAGTCTCGCTCATCGCGATGCTGGTCTTTGCGGCGGTCACGCAAGGCTATTTCATTGCCAAGACCAAGCTGTGGGAAGGGGTCGTGATGATGCTTATCGTCTTCATGCTCTTCCGTCCCGATTTCTTTCTCGACCAATGGCAGGAGAAATATACTGAAAGCACAGGCGCTGCTGCGCTGAAAACGCTTGGCAACCTTCCTGAAGGGGAGACCGCTCGATTGCGTATCTCCGCGCCCGATTTCGACACTGGGATCGTTGGGACGACGACAATCACATTCACGCCGGAGACCTCTGGCAGCGGGTTGGAGCGTCTCAACTCTGTCGGGCTGGCCGTACTTGAAAGCGATGGCATCTTGCAGCTTGAGGAGCCGTTCCCCGGGACGCCATATTTCGAGACGCTGGCCAATGACTACGATTTCTACGGCGATGAGCCGGCGCAGATCGAGGCGGTGGCCGTCGAGAATGACAGGATGCCGAAAGAGATTTTCTTTATCCCCGCGCTCCTGCTGTTGCTGCTGATTGTGGCCATCCAGAGGCCTCGTGCGACGCAGCCTGCTTTCTAAGCTGTTGATTTTCCGAGCCGTCGGCGCTTCGCCGCGCGGTGGCTCGGATAAACTCTCACAAACACACGATAAAACATTGTAAATATTGAAGTAATTTGCCCGAACTGTTCAGCCTCGGGCTAAGGTTTTGTCACCGTTCCGACACAATTCGGACGGCATATCTTATGCGCAAAAGACCGCCCGAGAGGGTCGAAACGCAAAGCGTATGAGGATATGAGCGCAGCACAACCGAAATATCAGCCCAAGACGGCCATGCTCCCGGGTGATGCGGGATTTGCACCGGCTCAACCGGCGGCACCTGCTGCGGCTTCTGATGCGTCACCCAATGATGCGTTGCCTCCCGGTACCGAGCTTCTGGGCGGGCAATATGTCATTGAACGGTATCTCAGCTCGGGGGGCTTCGGTATCACCTATCGTGCGCGCGACAGCCTCGACCGGCTTGTCGTCATCAAAGAATGCTATCCCGAAGCGCTTTGCACGCGCTCCAACAAGACGGTCCGCGCACGTTCCCAAGGCCATGTGAACGAGTTTCAGTCCCTCGTTGATATGTTCATGCGCGAAGCGCGCAGTATTGCGAAGCTGAAGCACCCCAACATCGTCGGCGTCCACCAGATTTTCGAGGATAATGACACCGCCTATATGGCGCTCGATCATATTGATGGGCGCGACCTGCTCGACACGATTGAGGGTGAGGCGCAGAATATGAGCCCGGAGCGGGTGAAGACGCTTCTGCTCAAAGTGCTTGATGCGATTGAGACCGTGCATGAGCATGACATGCTCCACCGTGACATCTCCCCCGACAATATCCTGATCGACAAATGGGGCGATCCGATCCTGATCGACTTCGGTGCCGCACGGGAGGAGGCGAGCAAGAAAAGCCGCGCGCTGTCTGCACTTCTGGTGGTGAAGGACGGCTATTCCCCGCAGGAATTTTACATTGCAGGGAGTAAGCAGACCGAATGCAGCGACCTATACGCGCTTGCCGCGACCTTCTACCATTTGATCGTAGGGGCGCCGCCGCCCAACAGCCAGTCTCGGCTATCTGCCATCGCATCGCATACGGACGATCCGTATAAAACATTGGTAGACCGCATCCCGGGCTATGAGAAAGACTTCCTGCAAGCCATTGATCTTTGCATGAGTGTTTTCCCAGCCGACCGGCTGCAATCGGCGGGTGACTGGATCGAAATGATCGATGCGGAGCGCCGGCGCGAAGCCGCGCTCAACGCTGCCAAAAGCGATCACTATATCGAGAAAACCATCAATGAGCTGATCTCCAAGCAGGAGAGCACCAAGGCGCTCGCAGATGATCCGCGCAACGCGAAGTATTTGAAACAATCCAAACGCCGCGCCGAAGACGCGAAGGCCAAGAGTAAGAAGAAGGTCAAGCGCAAGCCGATGAAACTTGATGAAATCATCGAGCTGGAACTGGCTGAAGAGGCAAAGCGCGTCAAGGCCGAAGGCAGGACAGCCTCCCTTATGCCCAAACTGCCTGGCCGCATCACCATTGGAAAAAAGGCGACACCGGATCCCGTTGAAGCAGAGACGGAAACACCGCCCGCGCCCAAGCCTGAGATCGAATGGCCGGATGTCCCTGGTGAGCCGCAAGCAAAGGCGGAGGCCCAGACATCCGGGTGGATGCGCCACGCCGCCACTGCCTTGATTGCCATGTCCTTTATTCTGCTGATGGTTTTGGGCGGTGGTCGCGCCGTGATGGATGTCGCAGCGCCTTTGTTGGAGCAAATGAGCGGTTCCCTTGGTGCTGAAGCCTCCGGCTTCGATCCACCGCCACCGTCCTAGAGCCCGTGATCAAGACCCACCCCGCTACAATCTGAGAGACCCGCCATGACCTTGTTTAAAAAAGTTTTCGATACGCATTACAGCGAGAACGCACCCGAATTCGATGACAAGAACGATGAAGCGCTTGAGTTCGACGAAATCGACGAGGACCTGCTTTTTGACGAAGACGAGCTGGATGACCAGTTTTCAGATCATGAAGAACGCATGATGCCTGAATTTGCCAAGGCTCTGGGTCAGGAACCGGCAGCCATGTCGCAAGATGCGCCCTTGGCACCCGAACTTCCATCCGCGCCGGCATCCGTTGCACCGGTCGCACCGCAAAGCCGAGCGATCAAACCGGACTTCGTTTCCCAACGTGCGTCCGAGAAACCAGCGGTGACGCAGCCACTGGAACCAACGGAAGAAAACCTCTCGCTCGCCGAACGCGCGGCCAAAGCGCATGCCTTGATCCAATCCCAAGGAGGCAAAAGTTCACAGCCGCTCAAACCAAGCGGCACGCCGCTGAAACTTGAGCAGCGCGTCGCACCAGCGTCCGAGACACCAGATGTTGTGCCACTCCGAAGTGAAGCGCCTCCGGCGGCTCCAGAGCCAGTCGAGGATACAGCAGAGCAGCCTGCGCGGAAATCGACGCGTGCGCGTACCCGGCTGCTGGGCTTCCATTCCGGTGATAGTGCGCAAGTCGACCCGATGCAGGCCGCTCCGGCAGAGCGCGCGGCCCTTGCCAGCATTTACCCGACCGGTTGGCTTGTGATTACGGATGGGCCAGGGCAGGGGCATTCATTTGCTATTCAGGACGGTGTTTCGACGGTTGGCCGCGGTGACGACCAAACGGTTGTACTCGACTTCGGGGACAACAGTATCTCTCGCCAGAGCCATGCCGCCGTCGCTTACGACGCTGAGCAGAACAAGTTTTTCCTCGGTCATGGCGGCAAATCCAACATCATCCGCCTCAACAACCAGCCGGTGCTCAGCACCGAAGAGTTGAGCCATGAGGATGTTATCCGAATTGGAGAGACCACGTTGCGCTTTGTCGCGTTCTGTGGAGAGGGCTTTAAGTGGGAAAGGTCGTGACGTGGACGGTAACTTTGTAAAGAGTCTGAAGTTTGATGCGGCTACGGCGATTAGCCGTGGCGCACGTGAGTACCAGGAAGACGCGGTTGTGTCCGAGTTTTCCAATGGCGATGATCTAGGCTTTGTGGTTTTGGCCGATGGTATGGGCGGCCACGCCGCAGGCGACATCGCCAGCAGAATTGTTGTTACCCGCATGTTCAGCGAGCTGACATTTCAGCGCGAGGCCATGTTGCAATCCGAGGACGGGATCACCGCGACGCTGCGCAACGCAGCAAAAAACGCCAATGAATGCATTGAAAATCACGCGCGCGCCAACCCCGATACGAAGGGTATGGGCTCGACCACGGTACACGACTCACGGCGAAATAGCCTTCGATTTTGGGCTTGAAAGCGCCCG
>JAPORH010000031.1 GCA_026710325.1 Litoreibacter sp.
CGGGCGCTTTCAAGCCCAAAATCGAAGGCTATTTCGCCGTGAGTCGTGTACCGTGCTCCCAAGGACAAGATTGGTGACTGGCTTGAGATGTATAGCAAGGTGATGGAGCTGAACTACTGGGGGTCGACCACTGCCAAATCCGCCAGCTTTGATGAAACCAGCGGCACGTGGACTGTGGTGGTTCACCGGAACGGAGAAGAGGTCACGCTGCATCCCACACAACTAATCATGGCCACGGGCATGTCGGGCAAAAAGCGGATGCCCGATTTCCCGGGTATGGACAAATTCACGGGCGTGCAGCAGCACTCGTCCGAGCATGACGGGCCGGATGCGTGGAACGGCAAAAAGGTGGTCGTCGTTGGCTCCAACAACTCCGCCCATGACATCTGTGCCGCCCTCTGGGAAGGCGATGCCGATGTCACGATGGTGCAGCGATCCTCAACCCATATCGTGCGCTCTGACACGTTGATGGAGGTTGCCTTGGGCGATCTTTATTCCGAACGCGCCGTCGCGGCGGGTGTTACAACCGAAAAAGCAGATCTCATCTTTGCGTCGCTGCCCTACAAGATCCTACATGAGTTCCAGATCCCTGCCTATGCAGCGATGAAAGAGCAGGACAAGGACTTTTACGACGGGCTAGAGAAAGCCGGTTTCTGGCTAGACTGGGGCGACGATGAAAGCGGCCTCTTCATGAAGTACTTACGCCGTGGGTCCGGGTACTACATCGACGTTGGCGCCAGCCAATTGATCATCGACGGAGAGATCAAACTCAAACGTGGGCAAGTGACCGAGTTGGACGAAGCCGGCGTTGTCTTGGACGATGGCACGCGGCTTGACGCCGATTTGGTTGTTTATGCGACTGGCTACAACTCAATGAACGGTTGGGTCGCGGATCTAATGGGGCAAGAGATGGCCGACCAGCTTGGCAAATGTTGGGGTCTGGGATCAGACACTACCAAGGACCCAGGACCCTGGGAGGGCGAGCAGCGCAACATGTGGAAGCCGACACAGGTGCCTAACCTGTGGATGCACGGCGGGAACCTGCACCAATCGCGGCACTATTCCCAGTTCCTGTCGCTTCAGATCAAGGCCCGGATGGAAGGCATCGCCACACCGGTCTACGGCCTACAAGAGGTCCATCACCTCAGCTAAGCGCGGGCGCGCTTTGGGCTGCACGGTCGGGTTGCCTTAACTGTCAGGGCAACCCGACCTATTGTTTTCTGGCCAATCACACGTTGATGACGACCTTTCCAACAGCTTGGCCGCTGGCAAGCCGCACATAGGCCGCCCCGACCTGACTTAAGCTGAATTGAGTGTCATCGAGGACCGGTTTGACCGCCCCGTAGTCCACCAGCTCGGCCAGTAATTTCAGGATAGCGCCATGAGTCTCACGGCCCACATCATGCATCATAGGAAGGAGCATGAATACGACGTGCAACGAAAGCCCTTTGAAGTGCACCGGGGTAAGGTCCAGTTCCAGCAAGGCCACGGTTGTAGACACGTGACCATTCAGCTTCGCGGCTTCAAACGATTTGGTCATGTTCGGACCGCCCACGGTGTCGAACACGACATCAAAGCCAGTGCCGCCAGTTTGGGTCGTCACATATTCCTCGATAGGTGTCGCAGCAAAATCGACAGGATACGCTCCAAGATCTGACATCAATTTCATTTGCGCGGAACCCGTTCCAGTCGCCGTAACGTCTGCGCCAAGATGTTTGGCGATTTGTAGGGCGATGTGACCCACACCCCCTGACCCGCCCTGAACCAGCACAGTCTGACCCTCGGACACACCTGCCCGCGTCAGACCTTCATAGGCGGTGATCCCTACGAGCGGCAGCGCCGCCGCTTCACGCATCGACAGCGACTTTGGTTTATGTGCGATCAGACGTGCGTCAGCATTGATGAGCTCTGCCAAGGTGCCCTGCAGTTCCATCAACCCCCCTGCGCAACCATAGACTTCATCGCCGACGTCGAATTCGGACACGCCGTCACCCACCTCTTCGACGATACCTGCAAAGTCCATGCCCAGAACGGCTGGCAGTGCAGGAGACAGCGGCAAATCGGATCCCATGTTACGGATCATCGTATCAATTGTGTTGACGCTGGTGGCTTCGATGCGGACAACGACGTGCCCCGGAGTGGCCGTTGGGTCCGGAATATCGACCACTTCAAATTCAGACTCTGGTCCATAGGTTTTCAATGTCATGGATTTCATGCGATCTCTCCGCTTTGTGTTTACGCGAAGATGGGTAGTCGCATTTCGAGAAAAACCAGTCTGAATTGAAAACAGAATTCGGACAACGCGGATAATGACGGCGACACCGGAGCTGCTTGTCCCGCAGAAATCTGTGCTCTTCGCAGGGCGGCTGTCTCAACCTGTCTCATATTGAGACGGTTTTGCGTCAAGAGATGTCAGGTGTGCGTTCCGGCGTTGTCTGGATCGACGGCAGGCCACAAGCTTCTTGCTGACTGGCGCAAGGCGCCTGCACACAGGGAGGAAACTACATGAAACCAACGCGCGATGAGCAGCATTGGATGTATCGCAATATGGTCACAAGCCGAAAGTTTGAGGAGACAATTGCGGGCATCTATTTCGAAGGCAAGACGCCCGTCTTCAGCATGGCCGACGGCCCCATTCCCGGGGAAATGCACCTGAGCGACGGGCAGGAGCCTGTGGCTGTGGGCGTCTGTGCCCACCTTAATCCGGACGACGTCGTCACCGCCACGCACAGACCGCACCATGAGGCCATCGCCAAAGGCGTGGACCTCGACAAGATGGCCGCCGAAATCTTCGGCAAGAAAACCGGCCTGTCGGGCGGGCGCGGCGGGCATATGCACCTGTTTGACCCGAATGTGAACTTCGCTTGCTCGGGCATCATCGCCCAAGGCATGGGGCCCGCTGTTGGCGCAGCGCTGAGCCGCCAGATGCAGAAAAAGCCAGGTGTTGGCGTCGCCTTCGTGGGCGAAGGCGCGGTCAACCAGGGCGGCTGGCACGAGGCAATGAACCTCGCCGCCACCTGGAAGCTGCCGTTCGTGTGCGTGATCGAGGACAACGCCTGGGGCATTTCGGTGTCCAAGGAGGGGGTATGAATGATTTGTGATCGGCCAAACGCCCTGAATTTGTTAGTGG
>JAPORH010000004.1 GCA_026710325.1 Litoreibacter sp.
GTGGCCAAGGTGAGGATTGAGGCACCGGTAAAGGGCGAAAGCCACCGGAAAACAGCAACTCCCCGCACCTACAGCAGGGCGCGCCTCTCCCTGACTCTACTATGCAGGAAATGCTGGACAAAATGGGCGATTATGACCGCCTGTCCACCACCTTCCGCTTCCGCACGGGTTCCTCGAAAGTTGACGAACGCGGCAAGCTCGATATGCAGCGACTGATCAACTTCCTGGAAGGCGAAGACGAAGGGACCGTTGTCTCCATCGTTGGGTTCACCGATGACGTAGGTGCTTTTGAAGCGAACCGTCGTCTCTCCCTGGGTCGCGCTGATACCGTTGCCGATCTGCTGAAAGACGAAGCTGGCGGCCGTATCGACCACATCAACCTTCAGGTTGCAGGCTTTGGCGAAGTCGCACCATCGGCGTGTAACGCCACCGATCGCGGTCGCTCCATCAACCGTCGCGTTGAGGTTTGGATCGAGAGCGGTCAGCAAAGCTAAGAGTAAATCCGAAGATGCCCGGCCCGTTCGTCGGGCATCTTCACGAAAAGAAGTCGCGCGTGTCCTGGTGGGGAGGGATTTGAACGAAACCCTTAGGGACGAGCGAAAACACAACCAAGACCCACTCTTTCAAAGAGTTTGATCTACCAGTATTCGGTTTGCGGACATTGGGCCGCCCGCAGCCGAGCGATACCGTAAAAGGACCATGTCTATGAAAAACGCACTTCCCACCGTCGCCGTTGCCGCCGCTTTGTGCTGCACGGCTTTTGTGCCATCTGCCTTTGCGCAAGAAGCCAAAATCACTCCAGTCGCACAGTTTGAAGAAGACAGCGGCGCGCAGGAGCGGATCAACTTTTCCGGCAAGCTGCGGATGCTCTCGCAGCGTATCCCCTCCGCCGCATGCCATTTGGCCGCAGGTGTTGAAGTCGAAGCCTCAAAGAAGCTCTTGATGGGCGCAAGCGCTGAATTCAGCAAGATCGTAAATGCGCTTCAGTTTGGCGACCCTGAGCTAAACATCACGGGCGCGGAAGAGCGCCGCAAAACAGTTGCGAAAATTGACGAGCTACGGGTCGCATGGGTACCGATGAAGAAGGCTGCGGACGCGATGCTGGCAGGCGACACCTCTGATGCACAATTGAAACCGATCCTCGACGCCAATATGGGCGTGTTGAAGCACGCAGCCGAACTTGTGTCGGTTATTGTGGGTCAGTATTCAAACCCAAATGAGCTGGTTCAGGCGGACTCGATGTTGATCGACCTTGCCGGACGCCAGCGCATGCTCACGCAAAAAATGTCCAAGGAATCCTGCATGGTCGCTACCGGCTACGGTACGGCAGACACAGTCGAAGCGCTTAACGGCACGGTGACGACATTCGACACCTCTTTGAGCGCCCTAACATCTGGCATGCCCGCCCTTGGTATCCGCCGCCCGCCTAGCGCTGGTATCGAAGCGGGTTTGGTCGAGGTTGCCAAACATTGGAACAAAGCCAAACCAATGCTTGAGCAAATTGCGGCAGGCAGCGCGTTGAACGCTGACGATGACGCTAAAAAATTCACTGAGTTGAACGTCACTATGAAAACCATGAATGAAGTCGTCGGCATGTATGCGAAAGCATTGAAGAAAGAGGGATAAACTTTTCTTCAACTCCAATTGCTAACCCCGGGCCTGCGCGAAGGTCCGGGGTTTTCTTTTTCCAAATTAAGCTTGTTCGCTTTCGTAGGGCTGCGCGGCTACTGGCTCCAATATGCGGGGATCAATGAGAGCAGGAAATCACCGCCATAGCCCGGATAGGCGGCCTTGAGCATCTCTGAAGCATCATCGGGTGTCGCAGCATTGGTCATCGCGTCGTCAAGTACCTTGATATAGGCGATCGCCGTGTCGATCTCTCCGCGTGTGGTTGGCAGGCCGTGCCCCACAAGCAGCGTGTCAAAAGCAGGATCATCGCGCATGCTTTCCAACGTTGCGATCCAGTTCTTCCGGTCCGTACCGGGTGCGAAGAAGATACCGTTATACACGAGGTCCTGCACCACTGCGACTTTTTGCTCCGGTAATACAGTCACGACCATATGCGGCGCCTCGTTATTCTCGTAGTGCCGAAATTCGACCGGCACACCGGACATACTTGTCATACCGATCTGCAAATCAGCGCCATTCAAAACCGTTGTGGGTTCCGGGAACTGGCCCTCTGCCGCTTCATTTGCAACCGCATCACGGATTTGCGGCAGAGTTTCAAAGGCTGCGCCTTCAATAAAGGCGGAGCCACCCCAATGGTCAGGATGCTCATGGCTCAAAACTGCTTTTCCAACGGGTTTGCCGGTCGATGCAATCAGAGCTGAGACTTCCGCAGCGGTCGGCGGCAGCATCGTGCCGTCAATCACCAGCAACTGATCAGAAAATTCGATCACATGAGACGTCACATTGACGGCCTGTGCCGGTGAGACGTAGGTGTGGAATGTGACCCCGCCAGTGGCGAAACTATGGACAGTACCGGCAGGTAACTCGCCCTGAGCATGGGCTTTGGTCGGTGTCAGCGCAGTACGCAAAAGCGTCGCGGCACCAAGGCTAAGCGCAGCGCCTTTCATCAGGTCGCGGCGCGAAAGTGAAGAATTTGAAATCCCAGTCATGGTGAAAACTCCGTCATGGTTGCGATGTTTGGGGGGGCGCGTCCTGCCCCTCTGCACAGCAACCCTATTGACGCCATGTATTCCGAATAAGTAATCAATATGTAACTTATTTATTCCGCTAAAGAGAACAATGATAGAGAAGCTGCGCAGTATCGCAATCTTTGCCACCGTTGTGGATCAAGGCTCCTTTCGCGCCGCAGCGGAGCAGCTGGGCTTGGCTCCCTCGCGGGTGAGCCAAGCCGTGTCCAATCTTGAGCGGGATCTTGGCGTCACCCTGCTCTACCGCTCCACCCGGCACCTCTCTATGACCGAACAAGGCCGCGTCCTTCACGCACAGGCGCGCGAAATGCTAAATGCAGTCGAGATCGGGTTAGATGCGCTGAACCCTATGACCACTGAGCCAGTCGGCCTCTTGCGGGTCTCGGCACCCGCTTTCCTGACACAGACGCGGTTCATGGATCGGCTTGCAGGCTTTGCAAAGGCGCATCCCAAAGTCTCGCTCGATCTTCATTTCACCGACCAGCGGCTCGATATTATCAAAGACGGGTTTGACGTGGCCATCCGCGCCGGTTGGCTTGAGGATAGCGATTTCATAGCCCGCAAAATCGGGGAGATGGACCGCTTGCTCGTGGCGCATCCCGACTATGTTGCAGGCAAGGCTAGGCCCAAGCGTCCAGAAGACCTATCAGAATGGGATTGGATCGGATTTTCCATCCGAAGCGACCGCACTGAGCTTACGTCACGAAGCGGCGAAACCGTATCAATCACGGGTCGCTCAAATATCAAAGTCAGCGCGGCGGATGCGCTATATGAATGCGCGGTAAGAGGGTTGGGGTTGTCGCATATCCCAGAAGACCTCGCCCGGCGCGGTTTTGCGCGCGGCGAGCTTGTCCATATCTTGCCTGATTGGACGCTTGCCCCATTAGGCATTTACGCGGTCTGGCCAAATCAATCGAGGCGGGAAAACCTCACGACCATCTTCGCGCGCTTTTTGTCCGAAGCCTAGCGCACCACTTCAGGGTTGATCACATGGATCGGAGCACCTTCTGCAAAGGCATTCACCTGATCGAATATGTCGGAGAATTGCAGGTCGAACTCATCTTCCGTCACATAGCCCAGATGCGGCGTCGCGAGGACGTTAGGGGAGGTCAGCAGCGGATGATCGACATCCGTCAAAGGCTCTTTGTCGAACACATCGACCGCTGCATAAATCCGCCCGCGCGCAATTTCAGCCTCCAGCGCACCCGGCACAACGAGGCCCGCGCGCGACGTATTCACAAAAAGCGCGCGCGGCTGCATCGCGGCCAGGTCTTCCGATGTGATGATACCGTGAGTATTAGGCTTTAGGCGCACGTGAACGCTGACAATGTCGGAGGTTGAAAAGAACGCCTCCCGCGATTGCGGCACCGTCTCACCATCCGCACGGGCACGCGCACGTCCTTCTTCAGAGGACCACCATTGCACCTCCATCCCGATCGCGCGTGCGTACTTCGCCAACGCACCCGCGATCCGGCCATAGCCGTAAAGCCCGAGCGTGCGCCCACGCAAAGTACGGCCCACGCCCGATTGCCAATTCCCCGATTTGAGGGAGGCTACTTGCTGAGGAATTTGTCGGTAGCTTGCAAGGATCAACGCTAAACTATGCTCTGCCGCAGCATAGGAAGGCGTGCCCGCATGCATGTTGGAACACAGCATCACACCGTGGCGGGTACAAGCCTCAACATCAATATGGGGGTAGACGCTGCGCTGCGAGATCAGCTTCAGATTTGCCAAGCGCTCCAGCAGGTCGGCGCTTATCTTGGTGCGTTCGCGAAACAGCACAAGGCATTCCGCTTCTGCAACGCGCTCCGCCAGCTTAGCCGGGTCAGGCTCATGGTCGTTCCAGACCGTCACCTCATGTTCGGACAGCTTTTCGAAGCAGGGAAGACCCCGCAACGTATCGAACCAATCATCGAGGATATGAACGTTCATGCCCGCCCTTCCCAAACCGATTTCGGCACAAAAACCTCACCCGCGGCCAGTTTGCGCGCTGTGCGGACGAGCCCCGCAGATTTGATCACCGTGCCATTCTCGGTGTTGTCATAGTCGACCAATACATCGATCAAGCCGGAGGCATGCTCCAGCGTGATCGGTGCAGGGCTTTCATTGGGCAGCTGCGCCAAACCGCTGGCGACTGTTCCCGGGGTCAAGACGCAAGAGGCCAAGCACTGCGCCCCGGTCACCGCCATGGTCGGATGCGTCTTCCATGGCATGAAATAGCGCGCGGCGACGGTCCCGCCTTGCTTTGGTGGAGCCAGAAGTCCGAACTTCGGCATGACAGATTGGGAGACATCGCCCAGACCCATCATCTCCCCCGCTTTGATCCGTACCGCTTCCATGCGTGCAAAGAAATCTCGGTTCTCGTCGAGCTCCGCCGCGCTCTCATATCCCGTCAAGCCAAAACTGTCTGCCCGTGCGATCACCATCGGCATGGCAACATCCATGCATGTCACCGCGATGGCGTCGATATCGTCAACCAGGTTGCCAGTTGGCAGAAATGCCCCCGTTGCACCGCCTACCGTTTCCATGAACTGCAGCGCAACAGGGGCCGCGCTGCCCGGCACGCCGTCAATTTGCGTTTCACCTTCGTAATTCACTAAACCACGAGGTGTCTGCACCAGAGCAGCGACTTTGGCCCCTGTATTGACAGCTCGAATATTAACGGCCGTCTCGCCATCCGTAGCGTCGATCAGGCCCATTTCGATCGCGGCCGGGCCGACGCCGGACAGGATGTTTCCGCAAGTCGGTTTGAAATCAACGAGTTGGTCCTCAACGCTCACCTGCGCGAAAAAGTAATCGATATCGGCCCAGTCATCTTCCGATTTCGAGAGCATCGCAACCTTGGTTGTCACGGCGGCCCCGCCACCTATGCCATCTATATTGAGCGGATGGCCCGAGCCCACCATCGCAATCAGCACTTCTGCAAGCAGATCCAAGTCCTCCGGCAGATCAGCACGGCTAAGGTAAGGCCCACGTGAGGTACCGCCCCGCATGAACAGAAAAGGGATCGAAGCTTGCGTCATATCGTTTGCTTAGGCGAGCACGTGATAAGGGTCAACAAACACAAAAAGGGCGCGACCATTGTCGCGCCCCCTCAATCGTCTTACTTCGTCCCGTCTCAGATGCCTTGGTAAATCGGGAATTTGTCGCAGAGGGCTTTGACGTCTTCGCGGATGCGGGTCTCGGTTGCGGCGTTGCCCTCTTCTCCGTTCGCGGCCAGGCCGTCGACGACCTCGCAAATCCACTGGCCTATCTGGCGGAACTCGGGCTCGGCGAAGCCGCGGGTGGTGCCGGCGGGCGAGCCCAGGCGCAGGCCGGAGGTGATCATCGGCTTTTCCGTGTCAAACGGGATGCCGTTCTTGTTGCAGGTGATATGGGCGCGGCCCAAAGCCTTCTCTGCCGCGTTGCCCTTGACGCCTTTGGGGCGCAAATCAACGAGCATCACATGGGTGTCGGTGCCGCCGGTGACGATGTCCAAACCGCCCTCGATCAGCGATGCCGCAAGGGCCTGGGCGTTCTTGATCACCTGCTCCTGATAGGCCACAAACCCGGGCTCCAGCGCCTCGCCAAAGGCCACGGCCTTGGCGGCGATCACATGCATCAGCGGCCCGCCCTGGATGCCGGGGAAGATGGCGGAGTTGAACTTCTTCGCCAGCGCCTCATCCTCGGTCAGGATCATGCCGCCGCGCGGGCCACGCAAGGTCTTGTGGGTGGTGGTGGTGGCAACGTGTACATGTGGGAAGGGCGAGGGGTAGACGCCCGCCGCGATCAGCCCGGCAAAATGCGCCACATCGGCCAGAAGATACGCGCCCACCTTGTCGGCGATGGCGCGGAAGCGGGCGAAATCGAGCTGGCGCGGGATGGCCGAGCCACCGGCGATGATCATCTGCGGCTTGTGCTCCAGAGCCAGCGCTTCGAGCTGGTCATAATCCACGTCCAGCGTGTCGCGCTTCACGCCATATTGCACCGCTTTGAACCACTTGCCCGACTGGTTGGGTGCCGCGCCATGGGTCAGGTGGCCACCTGCGTCGAGCGACATGCCCAGGATCGTGTCGCCGGGCTTCAAGAGCGCCTGGAAGACGCCCTGATTGGCCTGGCTGCCAGAGTTCGGCTGCACATTGGCAAAGCCGCAGCCAAACAGCTTTTTGGCGCGCTCAATCGCCAATTCCTCAGCGATATCAACATACTGGCAGCCGCCATAATAGCGCCGACCAGGGTAGCCTTCGGCGTATTTGTTGGTCATCACCGACCCCTGCGCCTGCATCACCGCCTTGGAGACAATGTTCTCGGACGCAATCAGCTCAATCTCATCACGCTGCCGCACCAGCTCCGACGTGATCGAGCCAAACAGCTCAGGATCACGATCCGACAGATCTTGCGTGAAAAATCCGGTGTCTTTGAAAGTCGCGTTCATTCAGAGTGTCTCCTTAGCTCACGCAGTCGCGTGGCTCTTTTCCATCGAAAAAATCGTTTAAGTTGTCGAGCACACGGAAGCCCATGGCTTGGCGTGCCTCGGTCGTTGCGCTGCCCAGATGCGGCAGCATCACCAGGTTGTCGCATTGCGCGAGCGTGGGATTGATGTGCGGCTCTCGCTCGAACACATCCAGTGCCGCGCCGCCGATCGTCTCGAACATCAAGGCCTGCGCCAACGCATGCTCATCCACGACCTCGCCGCGCGCCGTATTGATCAAGTAGGCATCGGGTTTCATCAGATCGAGCCGGGCCGAGTTGATCATCTTCGCGTTCCCTGCCCCGCCGGGGCAATGCAGCGAGACAAAATCGCATTCGGGCAAAAGCTCTTCCAGCGTTGGAACCTGCACCGCATTAAACTTCGCCAGCACTTCCGGTTTCACGGGTGAGCGGTTGAAAACCACAATACGCATGCCAAACCCGAAATGCGCGCGCTTGGCCATCTCTTGTCCGATGCGCCCGAAGCCAATAATGCCAAGGGTTTTGCCAGAGACTTTTGTCCCGACAAGATGGGTTGGCCGCCAGCCGCTCCAGTCGCCCGCGCGCAATTCGCGCTCACCGTCGCCTGCACGGCGCGCCACCATCAGCATCAGCGTCATCGCCAAATCTGCTGTGCACTCCGATAAGACATCCGGCGTATTTGTGACCGCCATTCCATGGCTCTTTGCGGTTTCCATATCTATATGTGTGTAGCCGACCCCGTAATTGGCGAGGATCTTAGTCTGCGCCTGCGGCACATCCAGCGCCTCCGACCCAAGCTTGTCAGTGACGGTCGGCAGCACGGCATCATAGCGCTGAATTGCTTCCCGAAACTCCTGCGCGTTCAGCGGTCGGTCCGCGCGGTTCAGCTCGACATCATACCGTTCGGCCAGTTGCGCTTCGACGGCTTCTGGCCAGCGGCGGGTCACAAGAACACTAGGTCTCGCCATTACGCCGCCTCCATCACTTGAGCGATTGTCGCCCCGATCACGGCCGGGTTCTCGGCAACTGTCACCCCAGCAGCAGAAAGGATCTCGACCTTCTCCGATGCGCTCTCGCCAAAGGCCGAAATAATCGCGCCAGCATGCCCCATCGTCCGACCTTTTGGCGCGGTCAATCCGGCCACGTAAGCGACCACCGGCTTGGTGACGTGGTCGCGAATGAACTCCGCGGCTTCTGCCTCCTGCGGGCCACCGATCTCGCCGATCATGGCGATCACATGCGTGTCTTCATCGGCCTCAAAATGCTTGAGGATGTCGACGAACGAAGACCCGTTGATCGGATCTCCGCCAATGCCCACTGAAGTTGAGACGCCCAGACCAAGCGCTTTCAGTTGGCTCGCGGCCTCATACCCCAAGGTCCCGGAGCGCCCAATAATGCCCACATTCCCCTTCAGGTAGATATGTCCTGGCATGATGCCCAGCATGGATTTACCGGGGCTAATGGTGCCTGCGCAATTTGGACCGGTTAGCACCATCCGACGCTCTTTCGGGTAACGGTACATGTAGCGCTTCACCCGGATCATATCCTGGGCGGGAATGCCGTCGGTGATACAAACGCAGTAGCGAATACCGGCATCCGCGGCTTCCATGATGCTATCTGCAGCAAAAGGTGGAGGTACGAAAACCAGCGAAGCCTCGGCGCCGGTCGCCGCTACGGCTTCCTCGACCGTATCGAAGACCGGCAACCCTTCGACCTGCTCGCCGCCCTTGCCCGGAACAACGCCGCCTACGACGTTAGAGCCATAGGCGACCATATCTTTGGTGTGCAGTCGCGCCATCTTGCCGGTGATCCCCTGCACGATGATGCGCGTGTCTTTGTCGATCAGAATGCTCATGATACGGCCCTCATTCTAACGCCCTGAGAGAGGTCATTTTTCCATGCGCCCACGGCGCGCTCAGCGGCTTCGTTCAGGGTGGAAGCCCGGATGATGGGCATACCCGATTGGGCAAGGATTTTCTGGCCTTGCTCCACATTGGTACCTGCGAGACGCACGATGACGGGGATGTCGACCTCGACCTCCTTCAGCGCCTGCACGACGCCTTCCGCGACCCAATCACAGCGATTGATGCCCGCGAAGATGTTCACCAAAACCGCCTGGACGTTTTTGTCGGACAGGACCAGCCGGAAAGCCTTTGCCACGCGCTCAGGCGTCGCACCGCCACCGATATCCATGAAATTGGCAGGCTCGCCACCGGCCAGCTTGATGGTGTCCATGGTAGCCATAGCCAACCCGGCTCCGTTCACGATGCAGCCGATATTTCCATCGAGTCCGACATAGTTGAGACCCCGGTCAGCCGCGCGCGCTTCACGCGGGTCTTCCTGGCTCTTGTCACGCAACTCTGCTACCTGCGGATGGCGGAACAATGCGTTGTCATCAAAGGTCATCTTTGCATCCAGCGCGATGACGCGGGCGTCGCTGGTAATGACCAGCGGGTTGACCTCAACCATCGTCGCATCAAGCTCGGTGAAGGCGCGGTAGCAGCCTTGCAAGGTACGCACCATTTGCTGCACCTGGCCCGCATCGACGCCCAGTTTGAACGCGATTTGGCGGCACTGGAATTCGCGCAGACCAACAGCGGGCTCGACTGTCGCACGTACAATGCTGTCAGGCTTTTCGGCGGAGATTTCTTCGATCTCCATCCCGCCTTCGGCGCTGGCGACAATCATGACCCTTTGAGAGGTACGATCGAGCACGAAGCCAAGATAAATCTCGCGCGCGATCGGGACGGCTGCTTCGACATAGACCCGGTAGATGCCTTTGCCTTCTGGACCGGTTTGATGGGTCACGATTTTCTGGCCGAACATACCTTCGGTCGCTTCGTGGATTTCATGATCGCTATCGCAAATCTTGACGCCCCCGGCCTTGCCGCGCCCACCTGCGTGGACCTGCGCCTTCACGACCCAACGGTCGCCGCCCAACTCCCGAGCGCGATAGGCGGCCTGCTCCGGGCTGTAGGCGAGAGCACCGTCGGGCACTGCCACACCAAACCCGGATAAGATTTCCTTGGCCTGATATTCGTGAATATCCATAACGATCCTCCCTTAAGAAATTTATTTATTCAGCAGCCATCGCTGCGCCGTAATGGCCGCGCAGCGCGGTATCGACCGCCTCCTGATCAAATTCACCGCCCAGCTCTCGCAATGCGGCGCAGAAACGCGTCACGATGTCAGTGATCGTGGCCTCATTCAGTAGGTTCAAAATACCGATACGCACTTGAACGGGCTCCGACAGAGTAGGCCAGATGCCGAAGTTTTGCGCCCGGCAGTGTTGGACCAACTCCATCTCCCGCCCGGCCAAAGCGCCAGGTAGGTTCAAAACGACGAGCGAAGGCATATTGGATGTCACTTCGCAGCCCATGGCTTCCACGGCTGCGCGCAGAGCGCCTTCGTGGAAGATGTAATCCGAAGCACGCTGCGCCACGGTTTGCTGTAGGCAGATGCGAAGTGCCTCGTGGAAGGCCGCAACCGCATAGGCTGAATGGGTACGGTGGTAAGTGCCCTTTTCGACGTCCTTGCCGTCGATTATGCCCCAATGGCGTGCCTCAAGAATGGGATGGTGGCAGAAGGTTCGGGTGCCTGTGGCCATCAACGCCTCGATATAGGTGTCGCTGAAAGAGACTGGCGCGTAGGTCAGCGGCAGGCAGCAGATACCCTTTTGCGGGCAGGAGGCCCAGCCATGCACGCCCGCATAGTCGTCGATTTTGAAGTCCCCAACACCGAGGCTGGAGACCGCATCAACCAACCCCATAGCACCATGACGTTCGCAGGCTTTGGAGAACCCTTCAATATCATTAACGCGGCCCGAGCCTGTTTCCCAATGTGCCATTGCCGCCCATTTTGGCTTATGCTCGGCCAGTGCAGCCTCAACGATCTCTTCGGTCACGCTGGTACCATGCGGCACATCCACGATCACCACACTTGCAGGTTTCGGATCCAGCGGGTTGGCTGCCAGCTCCTCAGCTGTCGCGGCGCGCATCCGCACGGTCAAACCGTCAATGCCGGAGAACGTGCCGTTAACAAACATAACGACCTTATCGCCCGGCATCACAGCCGAGAACATCATGTCCAAACCGCTCCAGCCCGTGCCCGCAACGCCGAACGTGTAGGTGTTCTTGGTGCCCATCACCTCGCGCAGCATCTCTTTGCACTCGACCATGCCGCGCAGAACATCTGGGTGCATGTGATCTGCCAGACCGGCCCCTGCAAACCGCGACAGCACGCGTGCATCGGTGTTTCCGGGACCAGGCCCCGCCGCGATGGTTTGTGGTATCTCGAGCTGTGGGAAAGGTACGGTATTGGTCATGGGTCCTCCGAAAAATAGTCTGCGCAACAATGTTTCGCGCATATTCACGAAAGAGACATAAAGCTGTTGCCCAAAAGGGAAACGCCCCTTAGGTCTACTTTTGGGTTCTAAAAGTATGGGAAAAAACCTACCCAAAAGTCGAAATATGCCAAAGTATACTGAAAATTTACCCACCTAAACAGGTAGTTTATTGGAATTAACCAAGATGAATCAGCACCTTACTCCTTCAGATGCTCCGATCGACATCATGCTCGCAGATAGCAATCCGCTGGTTTTATCGGCCCTGTCGGAGATCATTGACCGCGACCCGCGATTCTCGCTCGTGGCGACTGCGGCAACAGCCGAGGGGTTTCTTGGCACCGTGATGCGAGTGCCTGTTCAGGTCGGCGTGATCGACTGGAACCTACCAGCGCTTGGTGGTGCCAAACTAATCGAAGTCCTGCGCGAACAGGAACGCGCCCCTAAAATCGTCGTCTATGCTGAAGACAATGGCGACCTGCCGCGCCTGTCGATGACAGCAGGTGCCGCCGCCTTTGCGCCACGTTCAAGCGATGCAGCCACCTTGCTAGACACATGCGTCGATGTCGCCGCGGGCAAGATGGTCTTTCCTTTCCTCGATGTTCGGGAATTGCAAAGCGATCCAATCCATCAACTCTCGCGAAAAGAACGCGTCATGCTGGAGGCACTTTCCAAAGGGCTGACAAACAGGGAGTTGTCAAAAGAGCTTGGTGTCACCGTCAACACTGTCAAGTTTCACCTGTCCAATCTCTACGACAAACTCTCAGTCAAAAACCGGGCGCAAGCGATCGCGTTTTACTATTCGTCACGGCTTGCGTTGGAGAAAAATGACGGTGACGGTATACCTAAATAGACCGAAAAACCGCTTGACATAATCGAAAAGCCAACACCTTTCTCGCGAAACATTATTGCCAAATGGAAGGCCTAACTCATGTCATTTCACAACGTCCAACAAGCCCCCGGACGCCTCAACCGCTCCGAGCTGGCAGTGCCCGGAAGCCAACCACAAATGTTTGAAAAGGCAGCACAATCTGATGTCGATGTGATCTTCCTCGACCTTGAAGACGCCGTCGCGCCAGACGAAAAAGAGCAAGCGCGCAAGAACATCATCAAAGCGCTCAATGAAATCGATTGGGGCACCAAATCCATGTCGATCCGCATCAATGGTCTCGATACGCATTACATGTATCGGGACGTGGTCGACATTGTCGAACAGGCTGGCGAGCGGCTCGACCTGATCATGATCCCCAAAGTCGGCACCGCCGCAGATGTCTACGCTGTGGACATGATGGTGACGCAGATCGAGGACGCGAAGGGCTACAAAAAACGCATCGGGTTCGAGCATATTATCGAAACCGCTTTGGGCATGCAGAACATCTCTGAGATCGCTGCCGCCTCCCCTCGCAATGAAAGCCTGCATTTCGGTGTGGCCGATTATGCCGCCTCGACCCGGGCCCGCACGACCATCATTGGTGGTGTAAATGAAGATTACTCGATTCTCACAGACCCAGACGCTGACGGCAACCGGCAGACGCATTGGGGCGATATGTGGCACTACGCGTTGGCGCGTATGGTTGTCGCCGCGCGCGCAAATGGTCTGCGCCCGATCGATGGGCCGTTTGGCGATTTTCAGGATGCAGACGGCTACAAAGCGGCCGCTTATCGTGCCGCCGTTTTGGGCTGCGAGGGTAAATGGGCCATTCACCCGAGCCAGATTGCGCTTGCAAATGAAGTGATGAGCCCCTCTGACGCCGAAATCACCAAAGCAAAACGGATCCTGGAAGCCATGGCCGAGGCCGAAGCCGCCGGCAAGGGCGCTGTTAGCCTAGATGGCCGGTTGATCGATTATGCCTCGATCCGCCAAGCCGAGGTGCTGGTCGAAAAGGCCAAGCAAATCGCTGGTGGCTAACGGTATTTGAATCAGGAACGCCGTCGGGCACAAGACACGCTCGACGGTGCTCTTTCCACTAGGCTACGAGTTCCTTACCGTTCGCTGGACCTCCGTCCTGCGTGACTGGCGAGCGCATTTGGGGTGTCACGCCAGGTACGATTTCATAGCTCAAACCTGCATCATCAAATTCTGAGATCTCCTCCGACCAACTCTCGAAAATCGTTTCATCACAGCCCTTTAGGCGGACAACGCGCTTGCCTTGCGCAATGGCGCTTACTAACAATTGAGACGTTTTGGATGACGGCCACAAGCGACACCCAGTGGCTTCGCCCACGAGCACGCGTTCGGCGTCGCGACGAGCAAATTCCAAAACCTGCGGGTCGGTCGATCGATCGTAAAAAATCACATCAGCTTCCTGCAGCCGTTTCACACCGCGCAACGTCATCAAATCCGCGCCGCCCGGAGCGGTCGCAACAAGTGCAGCAGCAGACGGCGCGGCCTCCTCAAAAGACCCAGTTTCAATCGCGGATTTGAGCTTCTGCGCCGCATGGGCCTCAGCACCCTTTGCATGCAATGCACGCACAGGGCCGGAAAATACCCATCTCCATAAATCGCGCCGATCCCGCGGCCCCAACCGCTGCGCTGCAAAACCACGGAGCCGCCCAGCAAGCGAGGCCAAATCCCCCAGGCGCGGCTCCAGCATCTCTTCAACTTTGGTCTTGATTTGTCGCCCCAGCACCGGAGCCGTACCTTCGGTGCCGATTGCGACGACGACCGGATCGCGGTCAACGATCGACGGTGTCATCGCGTCACACAGGTCTGGTTGGTCGACGACATTGACCACTACTCCGGCTTCCTTGGCGAGCCTATGCATCGCGGCATCAAGTCCCGGGCAGCCCGTCGCCACAAACACTAGAGCCGCGCCCGAAAAGGATGCGGGAGTGATCGGGCCAGTTCTCCAGTCAATCTCGTCCTGCTCCAGCAACCCTCTTAGCTCCGCATCAAGCGCATGCGCCAAAATCTCGATCCGGGCCTCGGTTTTCAGGATCAACCGGCATTTTTGCGCGGCCTGCTCTCCACCACCAACTATAATCACGCGCCGGCCCGTCATCGTCAGGAACATTGGAAAAGTCTTCATCGTGTTACTCCGCCGCCAAAGGAGATGTTTGCTCCAGCAAAAGTGCCTTAAGTTCCGGTTTGCAGGAGCCGCAGCTCGTCCCAGCTCCGGTACAAGCGCCCAAAGCTTCGACGCTTGTGGCACCGTCTGTGATGGCTTGTCGTAGCGTGTTGATCCCGACGGACATGCACGCGCAGACGGTGGCGCCCGGCGCTACTTGCCCTGCGCCTGGGAACCCAGCCAAAGCGTCGAGCCCTCCTGTTTCCGTACCAATGAGCGAGACCGCATGCGCGCGTGCCAGGGCCACAGGTTCGGGTGCGGCAAAGAACAGTGCTTGAAGTGTGTCGCCACGTGTGAGCGCGATACGGATTGTCCCCGCCTGCCGGTCTTCGACGAAAGAGGCGTCGGTGCCAGTGGTGCTCGTCAGGTGTTTTATCAGCTCCAACCAATCAGGCCTATCGTTCCCAGCCAATTCAGCCTGCCAACCGGTTTTCGTCCGCGCGACCGCGCTATATTTTGCAACCGTTTCAATGGAGGACGCCGATGCCATGAACCCGTACCAGGACGCAGCGAAGCGCTGTGCTTGCACCTGCCCCGCCTTTAAAGCCGGTTGGCCAGACACCGGGTCCGTTCCCACATCGACCAACGCATTCACCCAAGAGGCACTGCTGCGTTGACGCGTCCAATGCATGGGAGCAAACAGGTTGCCGCGTGCCACCTTGGGCGTGATCAAAGCGCGAAATAGCCCCTCGGCACGTCCGGCGGAAAGCTCGACAATATCTGCATCGCCGATGCCAAGCGCGCCTGCGTCCACGGGATGAATTTCGACATAGGGCTCCGCCAAATGGCTGCCAAGGCGCGGCGATTTCCCCGTCCTTGTCATCGTATGCCATTGGTCGCGCACCCTTCCAGTGTTCAACCGCAGCCCCGTTCCCGCCGCTTGTGAAGGCGCCACCACTGGGAGCATCTTGGCCTTACCGTCAGGGTGGTAGAAACCACCTTTCGCAAAGAAACGCTGGTCGTCTTGCGGCCACTGCGTCGGGATCAACTTGGCGTAATCAACATCCGCAAAGAGGCTCAGGTCCAGATCGCGGCCAAAGTCGCGCGTCGCGCCGGACAAGGCCAAATATTCTGCAAACACCTCTGCCGGACCTGCATAGTCAAAAGCGTCCTCCCAACCCATGTGCGCAGCCACATCACAGATGATTTTCCAATCTGGCCGCGCCTCACCTGGCGCAGGTAGGAACGCGCGTTGCCGTGAAATCCGCCGCTCCGAATTGGTCACGGTACCGTCCTTTTCGCCCCACCCTGTCGCGGGCAGCAACACATCAGCCAGATCGCCAGTATCCGTGCGCTCCAGAATATCGGTGACGGCGACAAATGGCACGGCGCGTATCGCCTCGGCCACACCATCGGCATCGGGAAGGGAGACCGCGGGGTTCGTCGACATCACCCAAAGGGCCTTGATCTGGCCAGAGGCGCAGGCCTCGAACAGGTCCACTGCCTTGAGGCCAGGCTTCGCGCTTATCGTCGGGCTGCCCCAAAAGCCTTGCACCGCGTCGCGGTGATCAGCATTTTCGATATCTAGGTGGTTGGCCAGCATGTTGGCCAAGCCGCCCACTTCTCGCCCGCCCATAGCATTGGGCTGACCCGTGACGCTAAAGGGCCCGCTACCGGGCGTGCCAATGCGGCCCGTGGCCAGATGGCAGTTCAGGATGGCGTTGACCTTGTCAGAGCCGCAGGACGATTGGTTCACCCCTTGGCTGTAGACGGTCACGACCTTTTTGGTGCCCGCCCAAAGCCGATAGAATTCCTGCAAATCAAATGCCGCTAAACCGCTTTCAAGCGGATCGCTTTTGCGGGCCGCATCAATCGCTTCACGGCAGCCGTTCACATGTGCCGTCACATAGTCCAAATCGATCGCCTCAACATCCGCGAGATGCGCAAGCAGCCCGTTGAACAGCGCGATGTCGCCATCGGGGGCGATTTGCAGATGCAAATCTGCCAGCTCCGACGTTGCGGTGCGTCGCGGGTCAACATTGACAACGCGCATCGCAGGGCGCGCCTCCTTCGCGGCAGCAATACGCTGATGCAAGACGGGGTGGCACCAAGCGAGATTGGAGCCAACAAGGACAATCAGATCGGCCTCCTCGAGATCCGCATATGTCCCTGGGACCGTGTCTGTCCCAAACGCGCGTTTATGGCCTGCGACCGAGGATGCCATGCAGAGCCGCGAATTTGTGTCGATATTGGCCGAGCCGATGAACCCTTTCATCAGCTTGTTGGCCACGTAGTAATCCTCAGTCAGCAATTGGCCGGAAACGTAGAAGGCCACGCTGTCGGGCCCATGTTCGGCAATGGCTTGCGAAAACCGCTCAGCTACCAGATCGAGCGCATCATCCCAGCTCGCACGACGTCCGCCGATCTGCGGTGCGAGAAGACGACCATCGAGATCGATGGTCTCGCCGAGCGCCGACCCTTTTGAACAAAGCCGCCCATAATTCGCGGGATGCTCGGGATCGCCTTGGATCGTGCCATCGCTCGATGCCAGAACCCCACATCCCACCCCGCAATAGGGGCATGTAGTCCGAACACTCATGCCGCTCTCCGCTCTAGATTTTCGTTTTTGATCAGGCCGTTGCCGCCTGCGCTGCTTGATTTAAGCAGTGAGGCTGCAACGGCCGGAAACGGGTCCGGGGGGGTAACCCCCTGATAGGACGGGCCAAAAATCAAAGTGTCCCGCATCTCAGCAATGTCAGCATTCGATTTGATCAATCCATAAAACCAGCCGCTATCCGAGGTATCGCCATACATCACCGCGCCGACAACGCGAGTCCCCTCGATCACCAACCGGCGGTAAATGCCACGGGAAGGGTCGCGAAACACGATGGATTCACGCCCCTCCCCGTCGGCAAAGTCACCTGCACTGAAGAGGTCGCAGCCGGTGACTTTTAACTTCGTGGACAGTTCCCTTTGCTCGAATACCGCGTCCAGGCCTAAGAGCGTTCTGGCGACAACTTCTGCCTGGTCATAAAGCGGGGCCACCAGCCCAAAGAGCACGCCGCGATGCTCCACACACTCGCCAACCGCCAAAATGTCAGGGTCCGAAGTCACCATCTGGTCATTGACCACAAGACCCCTGCCAACGCGCAACTCGGCATTTTGCGCCAACGCAACATTGGGCCGGATACCAACGGCCATGACCAGCAAGTCACAGGGCAGTTCGGTGCCATCATCAAGCAGAAGCGCCCGTACTTTGCCGTCCTCACCCAGAATTTCCTTCGAGTTGGCCTGGCAAATCACTGTGATGCCTTTGTCGACCAGAGCTTTGCGCAAAAGGTATCCCGCCGCTTCATCCAGCTGACGCTCCATTAGGTGGCCCATCAGATGAACAACAGTCACATCGACACCGCGCGCGGCCATCCCCGCCGCAGCTTCCAACCCCAAAAGCCCTCCGCCGATGACGACGCATTTTGAGCCTTCGCTCATAGCCATCATCCGCTCGGTGTCTTCAAAGTCCCGGTAGGCAATCACGCCGTCCAGTTCATGCCCCGGCAATGGGATCATGAACGGATTGGAGCCGGTGCCGAACAGGAGCTTGTCATAGCTCAGCAGGTCTCCATTTTCCGCAGTGACCGTCTTGGCCACCCGGTCGATCTGAACGACTTTTTCGCCAAAACGACAAGTGACGCCGTGAGACTCGTACCAACCACTGTCGTGGGTCACGATGTCCTCAAACAGCTTCTCACCAGCCAAGACAGGCGATAGCATGATCCGGTCATAGTTGCCGCGCGGCTCTGCATTGAAGAGGGTCACGTCATAGTCGTCTCCCGCCTCAAAGAGCCGCTCAAGCACACGGCCCGTGGCCATGCCAGCACCGATGACAATAAGTCTCTTGCGCATTGCCTCTACTCCGCTGCGATCGCGGTGGCTTTGGGCTTCGGCTTCGCCCCGTGCTCATACTCCTCAAGGAAATCGAGCACGTCCTGGCGGTAATTGTAATAGTCCGGATGCTCCAACAGCGCCTTGCGCGAACGAGGCCGTGGCAGGTCCACATCTACAATCTTGCCAATTGTCGCCTGCGGTCCATTAGTCATCATCACGACACGATCGGCCAGCAAAATAGCCTCATCGACGTCATGCGTGACGCAGATCGCGGTCACCTTGGTGCGCGACCAGACCTCCATCAGAACCTCTTGTAGCTCCCACCGGGTCAGACTGTCGAGCATCCCAAACGGTTCATCGAGAAGAAGCAGTTTTGGCGAAAGTGCAAAGGCACGCGCAATGCCCACCCGCTGCTTCATCCCGTTTGAAAGATCGGCCGCGCCCTTGTCCATGCTGTCCGCCAAGCCGACACGTTCGAGGTAATACTCAACCACATCCTGCCGCTCCGCCTGCGAAGCGCGCGGATAAACTTTATCAACCCCGATGGCCACATTCTCTTTGGCCGTGAGCCAGGGAAACAGATTGGGGGATTGGAACACCACCGCCCGCTCCGGGTCGGCGCCTTCGACATGGCGGCCATCCAGCTTGATCGCGCCCGAGGAAATTTCATTGAGACCCGCTGCCATCGTCAGCACCGTTGACTTGCCGCAACCCGAATGACCAATCAGCGAAATAAACTCTCCTCGGTTGATTTTTAGGTCGAAATTCTCAACCACCGTCAACGGCCCTTTTGGCGTTGGATAGACCTTGTCGAGCTGTGAGAAATCAAGGAAGCGGTTCTCTATCATCCCTTCCTGCGCCTTTGCCACCGCTGCTGGCACACCGTGAATTGGCGTCACATCGGGTAATTGGCGCGAACCCTCTACCTTCGCCTCGATCCCCACATCCATCAGGTATTTGGTGACATCAGCTCGCAGCGTCTTGAACGTCTCATTGTGGTTCATTTCCATCCGGTCGCGTGGGCGCGGGATCGTGACTTTGAATTCCTCGCCCAAAGTCCCGTCTGGGTTCAGCGCGATGATCCTGTCGGCAAGAATGATCGCCTCATCCACGTCATTGGTGATCAGAACGCAGGTCTTTTTGTCCGCGTCCCAGATCGCCTCGATCTCGTCGGCCAGATTGGCACGGGTCAGCGCGTCCAAAGCGCTAAGTGGCTCGTCCAGCAGCAAAACCTCAGGATCCATGGCCAGCGCACGCGCTACATTCACCCGCTGCCGCATGCCTCCAGACAACTCAGCCGGACGGCGCGTTGTGGCATGTCCCAGGCCCACCATCTTCACATAGTGATCTACCTTCTCAGCCCGCTCCGCCTTGGGCATCTTTGGAAACATCGTGTCGACCGCCAGGCCAACATTGCCGTTTACCGTCAGCCACGGCATCAGCGAGTAGCTTTGAAAGATCACCCCGCGCTCCGGGCCCGGCCCGGTGATGGGTGCACCCTTAAAGCTGACCTCGCCTGCCGAGGGCGTCTCAAGCCCCGCCATCAAGTTGATCAGGGTCGTCTTGCCGGTCCCGGAAAACCCAAGGAGCACAAGAAACTCGCCCTCCTCCACGCTCAGGTTGATGTCTTTCAGGACATCGCTGCGTTCCGTGCCTTCGCCGAAGGATTTGGAGACGCCTTTGAATTCAAGAACTGACATCTCGCACCTATCGGTTGTTGGTGAAGGTGAACATGGACTGGATCGCGTACATCAGCCGGTCCAGCAGGAAGCCAATCAAGCCAATGGTGAACACGGCGACCATAATCTTGGCGAGCGACTGGCTGGAGCCGTTCTGGAACTCGTCCCAAACGAACTTGCCCAGCCCAGGGTTCTGCGCGAGCATCTCGGCCGCAATCAGAACCATCCAACCGACGCCCAGTGACAGGCGCAGGCCAGTGAAAATCAGCGGTAGCGAAGATGGCAGAACCAGCTTGGTGATCTTAGTCCAGGTGTTCATCTTTAGAACTTTGGAGACGCTCACTAGGTCCTTGTCGATGGAGGAGACCCCAAGCGCGGTGTTGATCAAAGTGGGCCAAAGCGAGCACAGTGTCACCGTGATGGCCGAGTTCAAGAAGGACTTCGCGAACCACCCATCAGACGCATAGGTCGCGGAGACGATCATCGTCACAATCGGCAGCCAGGCCAGCGGGGAGACAGGTTTGAAAATCTGAATAAGAGGATTGATCGCAGCGTTCACCGTCGGGCTCAAACCCGCCGCAATACCAAGCGGAATTGCCACGATGGACGCCAGCAAAAAGCCAAAGAACACCGTTTTAATTGAGGTCCAGATCTGGTCATAATAGGTCGGTTTGCCGGTGTAGACGCGCTGTTTGACACGGTCCTCTTTGCCTTCCGCGATCAACTTGGCGTTGCGCTCATCCTGGCGGACATAAAAGGCTGCTTCTTTTTCGGCCTCGCGCTCGGCATCGGCATGCAGGTTCTTGGCCTGTTCCCAAACCTGTGCAGGCCCTGGGATCGCACCGAGAGAGGTTTGAACCGTGGGCGCCAAGCTCGCCCAAGCGCCCAGAAACAGGAAAATAGCCACGAGTGGTACGCCCAAGAGCCGCCAAATCTCTGACATCTGCGCCTTGGGGTTATCCCCCGCCGCAGCTTTCAGAACCGGGGTAAGCCAGGCGAGGCCCAGAACCTGAAACCAACCATCGGCCTTGTTGATGCGGGTGAAAAGCCGCTGTTTGCGGGCCTCTTTTTCGGCGTCTTGATCGAGCGCCTGCGGGTCAATCGCGGTCATTTCTCTGCTCCTGAAACGGGATGGTGGGCGGGGCGATTGAGCGTAAGCTCAGAGCGTCGCCCCGCCATCAAACGTTAGCCTTGGATATCGTTGCCCACGACAATCTGGCCGGTCTTCAGACCAATCGGCAGGCTGTCGATATAGGCGTTCGGGCTGCGGCCATCATACGGAATGCCGTCGATGATATCTTCCGCAGGCGTGGCGGCTTTGAACCCGTCGCTGTCCCAAGGGAAGTCAGCCTCATTGGCCAGCCCCTCATCTACCAGAAGACGTGCAGCTTCCAGATAGATCGCGGGTTTATAGACCTCGGCAGCCGTATCGAAATACCACTGATCGGGCTTGTCCTCAGCAATCTGGCCCCAGCGGCGCATCTGGGTCAGGTACCAGATTGCGTCCGAATAGAAGGGGTAAGTCGCGTTGTAGCGGAAGAACACGTTAAAGTCTGGCGCCTCACGGCGGTCACCCTTCTCGAACTCGAAGAACCCGGTCATGGAATTCGCGATCACGTCGTAATCTGCGCCCACATACTCAGACCGGCTGAGGATTTCCACGGCCTCAGGGCGGTTAGCATTGTCATTCTCGTCCAACCAGATCGCCGCGCGGATCAGCGCTTTAGTAATCGCCAGAGTGGTGTTTGGATACTCCTCAGCGAACTCATTGGTGATCCCAAAGACTTTCTCCGGGTTGTTTTTCCACATGTCATAGTCAGTGATCACCGGCACGCCGATGCCCTTGAACACGGCTTGCTGGTTCCACGGCTCGCCCACGGCGTAGCCAAAGATTGTACCCGCTTCCATCGTCGCAGGCATTTGCGGCGGGGGCGTTACGGAAAGAAGAACGTCTGCGCCAATCTGGCCTGAGATATTCTCGGGGCTGTAATAGCCAGGCTCAAGCCCGCCCGCGGCCAGCCAGTAACGAATTTCGTAGTTATGGGTCGAGACAGGGAAAACCATGCCCATGTTGAACGGGATGCCCTGGTCTGTGTAATCCTCGACCACAGGCTTCAGCGCTGCTGCAGAAATCGGGTGCTGCGGGCGACCGTCATCCATCAGTGGGACATGCGGCTTCATCTCTTCCCAAATCTCGTTGGAGACGGTGATGCCGTTGCCGTTCAGATCCATCGAGAACGGTGTGATGATATGCGCTTCAGTGCCGTAACCAATGGTTGCCGCCAAAGGCTGGCCTGCCAGCATGTGAGCACCATCAAGTTGACCGTCGATCACGCCATCCAGAAGAACTTTCCAGTTGGCTTGCGCTTCGAGCGTGACAAACAGGCCTTCATCTTCGAAATAGCCGTTCTCATAAGCAATCGCGAGCGGGGCCATATCTGTCAGTTTGATAAAGCCAAACTTCAGCTCGTCTTTCTCCAGGTCTAGTAGTTCCGCGGAGGCTGCGCTCGCGAGAAGCGCAGCGCAGGCGGAGACTGTTCCAAACAGGGTTTTCATACGGGAGGTGTCCTTTCCAAATAAAAAAAGCCGCCATCTGGCACGCAAACGGGAGGAGGGCGTGCAATCAGATGAGCGACTTTGCTTTGTCTCGAACCCCTGCGTCGGGGCCCTGGAGGAAGCATCTTTGCTTCTTGAAATTGAACATACGCTCGCGCGGCAGTCGGGCAAGAAATCGCGTAGGGATAATCGGAGATTTATGCCGCGACGCAGCAGATGCTCAAAAATTAGTCAGAAAATCTCGCTAAAATCGAAAGTTTTGCCATCAAAGAAGGCATCCGCTTCCAGAATCATCTCCCCTCGGGTCGAGGCGACGGCCGTAGGATGAGACAGGCTGCCTTCGATCTTGGCAGATGCCCCAGGCATGTCTGCATCCGTTTGGGCAAGAAAACGACGGTACAGATCAGGCCGGAAACAAGCCGCGGCGCGTGGAAGCACCTTATTGGCGTCCAACCCTTCCAACTTGCAAAGCTGGCCGCCGATCCAAGCCGCCGAGCTGCGCCAAGGGAAACTTGCCGCGGCACCGCCAAACTGTAAAAAGTTGGGGACGAACCAGGGTGTGGCGCCCAGTCGGGGCGTGATGCGTCCGCTCAAAGCCGCTTCAATCGCCGCATCAGGAAGGTTCAAATGCTCCGATCTCGCAAGGATTTCGCAAGCCAGCGGGTGATTTCTTGCAACGCCCAGCCACTCACACGCCTCAAAGACCGCACGGGTAAGCGCTTCCGCCCTACTCTCATTGGCCTCGACCCAATCGCGACGCATGCCCAACACTTTTTCTGGTGCATGCGCCCAGATGCCAGAGCCAGGCAAGACTATCTCAGCGGCCCCTGTACCGACCGCCACTGTCCCCCATGGCTCGCCCACGACAAATAGGTCAATCTCGCCAGCGGCGACCGCGTCGGCCATCAAGGGCGGCGGGAAGGGCACAATCGAGATCAAATCACGCTGCGTCTGAGACAAGCCTGCAACCAAATACTCAAAAAGCAGACGGTGCATTGAATACGGAAAAGGCACACCGAGGCGCAGCGGCTTATCGACACTCGCAAAAAACGCCAGAACGCGACCGGGTGCTAAATCGAAACTCTCCCACCCGGAGCAGCCCATTTCTTGGGCCAGACCAGGGGATACACCAAACACTGTGCCATTGGCCGAAATCACCAGCGGCGCGATCACATCAACCTGTGGCCCGCTCAGACCCAGTGTCATTGCGATCGGCATCGGTGACAGCATGTGTGCGGCATCTAAATGGCCCAAAGCCAGCAAGTCCCGTAGCGCAGCCCAAGAGGGTTGCTTTAACAGGTTGAGTGCCAACCCGTTCTGCGCTGCAAAGCCCAGCTCATGCGCAATGATAAGCGGTGCGCAGTCAACAAGCGGTACGTAGCCACAATTTAAGCGCTCCCCACTCATGCCAACAAATCCGATGCGGTCAAAAGGGCTTGCGCCACGTCGATCACCTTGCGGTTTTGCGACATGGCCGCTTTGCGCATCAGCGCGTAGGCTTCTTCTTCGCTCAAGCCACGTGCGCGCATCACCATGCCTTTGGCGCGGTCAATTGTTTTTCGATCTTCTAGGGCCTGACGCGCATGTTCCAACTCCCGGCGCATTTGGCTTGTGACTTGGAACCGGGCAATTGCAGTTTTCAGCACAGATTTCACACGATCCGGCTCGGGCGCGCCCACGACATAGGCGCTGAGGCCCGCTGCCATCGCCGCACGCGTCATTTCATCATCCGTTTGATCGACAAACATTGCGACGGCGCGATTATCAGCTTCCGTTGCGCGACTGACCTGCTCCAGCGAGTCGCGGCTGGGGTTGGCCAGATCAATCAGCACCAGATCCGGCTCCAATGCCGCGATCTTGCGCGCAAGACCCATCTCGTCGCCCAAAACGGTGACATTGCGCCACCCCTCGTCACGCAAAGTGTCAACGATCTGAAACGCCAGATCGCGATCTGCCTCGACAACAATGATCTTCAGGTCTTCGCTCACCGCGCTGTTCTGCGCCGCAAAGACGCGCGACTGCGAGATGAAATCGACCACATGCGACAAAGGCGCAGAAACCCACAGGAATTTGCCTATTATTTCATCGAAACTGCCTAGAAAATAGCGCTTTGAAAGCACGTCACGCGCTAACCAAATGGGCGGCGTCAGGCCGAATAAAGCTCAGACGTGCCCGGTCGAATGCTTATTCTGGCTCAAGGTTTGGGCAGCTATGATTGCTTGGTCGACACTATGCGCGTCATTCGCATCCACTATGAAAGCAACATCCGGTCCTATCAGATCACGCATGGCCTTTGCGCGGGCCTGATCATGGTCGCCCGCCCTCTTTGCAGCTGCCAGCTTAAGCCAAAATCGGGCGCTTTTGCGTCTACGTCTCTTCCCCCTTTCAAACCCTCATGTTATCGGTAACATATGACACTTAAACGCCAAGGAGGGGGTATGAATGATTTGTGATCGGCCAAACGCCCTGAATTTGTTAGTGG
>JAPORH010000026.1 GCA_026710325.1 Litoreibacter sp.
GTGGCCAAGGTGAGGATTGAGGCACCGGTAAAGGGCGAAAGCCACCGGAAAACAGAAACTCCCCGCACCTACAGCAGGGCGCGCCTCTCCCTGACTCTACTACCATCAGTGCTTGGCAATTTTCCAAAGCCCAGATCGAAACCAGATCTGAAGCCAGATTTAACATCTCGGTTGAGCGAACGATTGGCCTTCTTCATGACCGTATGGAACGATACGAAGATGCGCTTTTGTCGGGCGTCGCGGCGCTTAATGCGCAAGGCGGGGAAATGCCACATGCGCAATGGAAGACCTTCGCCCAAAGCCTTCGACTGCAAGAAAAGTATCCCGGAATCAACGGGATAGGGATAATCCGGTTCATGAAAAACGAAGACGTCGCGGCTTTCGTAGCACGTGAAAGAGTCCTGCGGCCACAATTCAGCATATCTCCCGCGCATTCCTATCCATTGGCAATGCCAATCACGCAAATTGAGCCTTTGGACATCAACCGCCAAGCCCTCGGCCTCGATGTTGCGCATGAGGGAAATCGACGTGAGGCAGCGCTCGATAGCCGAGACAGTGGTAAAGCGCGTATTACGGGCCCAATTATCCTGGTCCAGGACCAAAACGCCACACCGGGCTTTCTTTTCTACGCTCCATTTTACGAAAGGGCGACCCCCGATACCGTTCAAGCGCATCAGGAGCACGCTCTAGGTCTCGTCTACGCGCCCTTCATTGTCAGCAAGCTCATGGCTGGCGTCTTATCGAAAGAAAACCGCGATCTGCACTTTAAGATCAGCGATGGAGACACCGTTCTCTATGACGAGCTCAGCACGGCAGACACGCAAAGCGATCCCGATCCATTGTATCAAAGCACTGTCTCACTGGAGCTTTACGGGCGCGACTGGGATATCGAGATCGAGACAAATCAGGCGTTTCGTGCAGGGAACACCTTCATTCAACCTTTTTTGATCTTGGTAAGCGGGCTGGTTATTGAAGTCTTAATCGTCGGTATCTTCGTCGTTCTAAAGCGATCAAATAAGCAGGCGACCAAACATGCGCTGCGCATGACAAAGGCCCTACGAACTGAGAAAAATAAGCTCGCCAAAACGAATGACGAGATCGAGCAATTTGTCTACGTCGCGTCTCATGACCTCAAAACCCCGGTTCGTGGGATCGGCGGTCTGACTGAAATGATCCAAGATGATCTGTCGGAGTATTTCAGCTCAGAGCAAGCCAACACACAAGTCGCGCGAAACTTGAACCGGATTTTGAAACGGGTTGCGAAAATAAACGCCCTGACTGATGGCATTATTGAATACTCTCAAATCGGCTACGGCGCTCAGAACGGCGAACCGATCACGATTGAAGAGCTGTTAAGCGCCCTGCGACAAGACTTCGGACTTTCCGACACCGAACTGAAAGTCTCAAGCCAAGTCGACGCGGTGGCTTTTGATGCGCCAGGTTTCACCCGCATTTTGGAAAACCTGGTCGGCAATGCAGTAAAGTATCATCACCAACGTTCTGAGCTGGAAATCCGTGTCTCTATAGCCGCCAATCACGACCGCCTTGAGGTCTCTGTCTCAGACAATGGGCCAGGGATACTGAGTGGCTTTCAGTCCAAAGCATTTGAACCTTTTCAAACTCTTTCAAACACACCGTCGATAGATAGCACAGGCATTGGTTTGGCGTCGGTGCGGAAAACCGTGGAGGCACATGGGTTCCAAATCGACTTGATCTCTGAGACGGGGCAGGGCTGCCACTTTTCTTTCTCTTGGCCAATTGCGTCGGTCAATCCTCATAAAACACTCGCTGAGGCTGCTTAAAATGACAGATGCCCCCGCAATTTTGTTGGTCGACGACAATGACCTGGATGTCGAAATACTTACGCGTGCTTTGGCGAAAGCGGACATCAATAATCCGGTCATTCGAGCGGTTGATGGTATCGACGCCCTTCAAATTCTGAAAGATCACGCTGCAAATCCTCACCTCCCTGAGCCGTTCGTCGTTCTACTCGACATCAATATGCCGCGTATGAACGGGTTGGAGTTTCTAAGCGCGATGCGGAACGACCCGACCCTTGCCTCGCGACAGGTTTTTGTTTTCTCAACATCCGGTCATCAGGCTGATATCGCCAGCGCCTATGCCGAACATGCAAGCGGATACTTCGTCAAACCGAACAAAACCTCTGATCTGGTTTTGTTGCTCAAGGCCTTGAAGGGCTTCTGGGATCAGTGTCGCTACACCACCTCAAACTATTCCGCGCAGTAGCATCATCGTTCAGATTGGAGCTGACAATGACTGAAAGACCTTACCTATTCGATGAAGTTCTAATCATCGATGACGATGATCTGGATCAAGCCAGTTGCATGCGCGCTTTCAAGAAAACGAATTTCTCGCGAAAAACAATCAGTTTCAAAACGGCGGAAGCCGCGCTGACGTTCCTGACCCATCCCATGTCCAAGTTGCCAGAGCTCTTACTAGTCGATGTCAACATTCCGCGCATCTCGGGTCTGGAGCTGATCGAACGGGCTGAAGAGCGTCTTATGCAACATGGTGTTGCGGTCGCCCTCCTCCTGTCGTGCCCGCTGCCACGCAAGCTCCATCGTCGCGCTTCGGAAAATGACTGCATCTCGGCTTTCTTGACCAAACCGGTCCAGGACAGTGCGCTTTTGAGCCTCGCAGAGAACACTCGGAGCCGCCGTGCTCCCAAGCTATCTTCTAGCATTTGAAAAGATGAACGTTTCGCAAGACGCCTTGGAGGAGTTCATATACATCGTCTCGCATGATGTCCGCGCCGATCTTCGTGCACTGCGCGAACTCCCGCAGTGGATACGTGAGGACATCGAGGCGACAGGGGTGGCTCTTGACGCCGAAATATCAAGAAATATGGATTTGCTCATCCACCGAGCGGACCGTCTGGACCGCATGATGGCGGACTTGCTCAAATATTCTCGGATCGGCAAAGCTCAGTCCTTCCCGCCAACTAACCTGAGCGAGGCGTTCGCCTGCGCTTTGGATTTGGTCAAACGCTCACAGGGTTTCGATATCATATCAGATTTACCATAGTACACGACGCTACTTGAAACGAGGAGCGAAAAGGATTCGAATTGAAGCTT
>JAPORH010000056.1 GCA_026710325.1 Litoreibacter sp.
GCCAATGCTGTTCTGGGCATTGATGGCATCGGGCCAAATCCAGATGCGCAAGGTCGATGGCTGGGAAACCCTCGATCAGCCGCTCAACGAAATCCTTGACCTCGCAGCATAACAAAGCCAAACAATAAGCCGCTCGGAGACGCCATGGAATAATTTCCACCACTTTCGAGACACAACCAATTGGTGCATGGAAAACTCAGTAACGCATAGTGTCGGTGGTGATCGGCTTGTCGCATTAGACGGGCTCCGAGGAGTAGCCATCCTACTTGTTTTAGCCTATCATTTTCTTGCAAGATTTCCTGACTTTTACCCTTATGGTGAAGCATTCGCTGCTTTTGCATCTTCCGGCTTTCTGGGAGTGCAGTTGTTTTTTGTAATATCCGGTTTTGTCATTGCTCTGACCCTACAAAATTGCCCGAACATTCCAACTTTTTTAGTGCGCCGCTTAGCAAGGCTCTGGCCACCTATTTTCGTTTGCTCGATTTTAACTTTCACAGTGATGCATGTCATCGATACGCCCTTTACAGAATACCGGCGTGTTGGCGTACAGGGTTTTCTTCCTTCTCTCACTTTCATTGGCCCGGAAGTCTGGCTCAGGTTTGTTGACGGAGCGAAATGGATAGACGGAGCTTACTGGACCCTCTTTGTCGAAGTTCGTTTTTACTTCTGGGCGGCAATAGTCTATTTCATCTTTTCACGCCAATTATCATTTGTTCTTTTTTGGGCATCTCTTCTAGCGGCCGCTGTCGCCGAAACTCTTTACTCTGGACCGCTTAGCAAAGTCTGGGATCTTCTGTTTTTTCCCCGGTACTTGCCGTTTTTTGCCGTTGGGGCAATTACGTTTGACATATGGCGTGGCGAAACGAAATATTGGCAATGGCCAGCCGTTGCGATACTCGTATTCTTATGTTGCTATCGAGAGTATTCTACAGAACTCTCACTGCTTACCGCATTTCTTGTAGCACTTTGCTTCGTCCCATCCGTGCTTTTTTGTGTCGCGCCCAGAACGCTTTCGCCTCTTGAAATGAAGCCGCTGGTTTGGCTGGGACGTCGCAGCTATTCGCTGTACCTGTTGCACCAGAATATTGGAGTCGCTTTAATCACTTTGGCCGTGACCGGGCTTGCAATGGGGGTTTACGTACTGATAATTTTTGCGACGATATTCATTTTGGTGCTTTTATCCCATCTGCTGTTTGAAACTATTGAGGAAAGGTCGCACAAGCTCGCTAAGTTTATTTTGGGTTTTGCCAAAAGAGGTAGGCTTAAAGCTTTATAGCCGTTGGATTCTGCGCGAACCATTGTGTTAACGTGGATAGAATAAAGCGTTGTTCAATTGTAAAAGGGAATATAGGAAATCGTCGTTTTCTTGGAGAACAGATTTCGCATTGCGTTGCTCCAATCTGGCGGCAAAACATGACACCCCCCGTTTCTGCAGCATTCACCACTTTGGGCTCGTAGCCAACTATGACGAGCAAAGCCTCGTAAATCCTCAAACCTCACCAAAACCACCACCACCTCTTCTTCCGCCCCTCACCACCCTCCGGCGCCCGCTCAACCTCCACAACCTCTTCCAATTCACCACCCTTCACAGGCTCCATTCCGCGGTTCTTCAGAACCTCGCGCTCCATTTTGCGGTTGAGTTGCAGGCGATGGATGTGTTCGGCGGCTTCCTGTTCGGTGGCCATCAACCCGCTATAGCCTTTGCGGAAATTCAGGGGCCTCCAGCCGTTCTTTTCCATACGCTCGAAATCATCGAGCATCCAGATTCGTTTCCATTCCTCTATCGACACAATTGCCGCGACCGGCTGGCCGTGTCGTGTGATGATGGAGGTGTTGCGCGGGTCCTGAACGAAGTGGATGATCTGCGACAGCCGCTCACGCGCTTGGCTGGTCGAAAGGCGCTCGAGGCTCGGGGTTTGGTCGATTTTGAACATAACGTCCTGTACAAAATGGGATTGGGGCCCTTTGAGAGTGACCCCAATTTGTACAAAACGGCTTAATGCAGCGTCCGCTGCCTAGCGTTGCAGCTCAATCACCACCCCGCCGAGCTTGAAGGATTTCACACCTTTAAGCGAGTAGCGCTTATTCGGCTGCAACTTCTTGGACCCAATAAAGGTCCCGTTGCTCGACCCCATATCAATCAGCGACAGCACCCCATCCTTGGCCTCAATCGCCGCATGCGCGCCGGAGACGGAACCGTCCCCCACAAGCGCCAGATCAACCTTACTCTGATCGCGTCCGATCTTGATTAAGCCTTTGCCTGCATTGAGGAAATTGGGATAGCTGCCAAGCGCCATCGGCGTCCGTCCGGCACTTGCACCAGAGCGGATTTTAAGCGTCCACTGCGTCATCGGCCGCGCCGCACGCGGCGCAATCGGGGAGTGCCACGTCACCCGCGCCTTGCGGTCGTAAAGCGCCGGTTGTGCAGGGTGACAGCCCGACAGTCCACAGGTGCCAAGTTTCCAGATCGTGCGCTGAATACGCTGCCCGAAAGACAGAGACTGTCCAGATTCCCCTAATGGTTTCAACTGCATAGCCAGCCGCCCCAGGCTCGCGCCACCGAGTAGAAGCTCCACAAAAAGCCAGTACAGCAATAGGCAGGGCAAGAACCAAAGCAGCGTCGTGGCCGCCTGCAACTCCGTCCCCCGGAACGTCCCGGAAAAGAGGGCAGCGCCCACCTTCATCGCCGGCGTGAGCCCCGCGACAAACTTGGTGATCAGCACAACCACCGCCATGTCCAACGCCGCTGCCGCAAGCAGAAGTTTTGCCGCGCAAGTGCTTGAAAGTGGGCCGGAATTCGTGCTCATCACATGGTCCCCGCGACAAGTAACATCATCACCAAAGCCGTCGCCGCATAGGCCAATACGGCCGTTGAACGCCGCTCCAATATGTCGACATCTGACGTTGGGCCAGCATTTCGAAACTGGAAAATAATCAGGTAAAAGGTGACGGCGAGCCCAAGGGCACTGAACGCATGCACTTGCAGCTCAGCAGCACCTGAATTGGGATTGGTCAATCGATTGGCCGTCGCCACAACCAATATGCCCCAAAGCACCGCCCCGCCAATGCTGAACAATTGCAAGCCGGGTTCATCGCTTTCGGTGAAACGTGCCAGCAAAAAGCCCAGGCCGAAGCCGAACACGAGGCAAAACACCAAGAACACGATGAGTTGGAAGGGCCACTCGGTCTGGAATTGGAGCGTATCGAGAAAGCTGGGATTGTTGGAACTTGCACGCGAGCCTCCGCCGAACGCGGTTGCTATAAACTGAAGCACTGTGAACGCCGCCATAATCAGTGAGACAACACTGGAGCTTAAGCCGATCCATGCAACGGAATCCGCTTCCTTGATCCAATTGCTCTTTGCAATAGGCAGCTTGATGGCAGGTTTGGTTTTTGGAGCCACAACAAAGGGCCCCCCGACCCGCATTGGCAATTTGTTAACTAAATATCTGTGAACCGTAAAATCGAGAGGGAGACGCGGTCAAGAAATTATTGCCCAACAGGTTAAGAATCGGAAACAACTCGTTTTTTTTGAGATTTACCTTGAGTTAACAAAACGGATGTGCACCATCTTCCGGGTAGATTATTTGTGCGGGGGAATATTTATGCGGAAATTAATCATCGGGCTCTTTGCGATCATGGCAATGGGCCTTGCTGCTTGCACCGAGGAGAGCCTGTCTGTGGCAAGCGGCGGAGGGGGCGGAAAAAAGACCGCTCAAGAACGCAAACTTGAACAAGATGTGCGTAGCCTCAATCAACAAACGCGAAGCATTATCACAAAGAACACGATCCAGGGTGCAGCTGTCGGTGCGCTTGCTGGATGTGGCGTGGCTCTCATTTTTGGCGGCGATGGCAGTGATTGTGCGCGTGGTGCCGTAGCAGGTGGTGTTGTCGGCGGTGTTGCTGGTAATCAGGTCGGCCGAAAAGCCGCCAAAGTAAATCAGGAACTGGTCAAACAGCGCGAAACCATCGCGAAACTGTCGGGCATCAACAAACGGTTGGGCGGTATCGAGGCCAATTTGCGTTCTGTTGTGCGGAGCCAAAACGCTGAAATCGCGTCTCTACGTCGTCAGGTTGCGGCTAAGCAAATCTCCCCGTCGCAGTTCAACGCACGGGTCAACGCGATCAAATCGAATCGACAAAACATCCGAAACGGTTTGGTTAAAGCAGAGAATAACGTGTCCAAGTCGCAAGCTGAGTTGGTGAAACTGGAACGGCAAGGTGGCAAGCCTCTGACGCAAACCAAGCGCGCTGCCAGCAGCACCAAGAACAGGCTGACACGGTTGCGCAAGTCTGTGCGCCTGGTCTCCAGCTAAGCGCGACGCGCGAAATTGCGCGGGCGGCTCATTGTGTTGGGCCGCCCGTATACAGCCCATTAGAACAAGGAAAATTGTGTTATGAAACGCCTCTCATCCGTCTTTAGTGTCAGTGCTTTGTCAGTCCTGGTGGCGTGCAACGGCTCGACCAACCCACTTGAAGCGGACCTGTTTGACAACATTCGCAATATCAATGACGGCACTTATGACCGTCAGATCGCAGCGAACGAGGCCGAGGCCGCGCGGATCGCGCGTTCCAACTCGGCGCGTCAAAGCTCCATCAACTCACTCAATGCTCAGAAGAATGCCAACAGTTCGACCATTGCGCGGCTGCGCGGCGAGATTGCGTCTGCGCGTAGCGAACTGTCGTCTGTTCGTGCGGGGCTTGGCGGCGATCAAGCCAAGCTGGCGCGGGCCAACCAGCTCGATCAGCAATTGCGTGCAGTCGACGCGGATGCACGTGCAGGCCTTAACCCAAGCCTCGTGCGTAAGGAACTGACACGCATTCGTTCCTCGATCCGCGCCCTTTCCAGCTAAACGGAATAGGGAAATGGGGATGAAGGGGAAAATGATTGGACGCAGAATTGCCGCCGCTGTTCTAGCCTGCGCCATTGCGACGCCGCTTTTTGCACAGGACGATGTCGCAAGCCGCTATCCAGCGGATGGCATCGCAATTCTTGATTGCGATCCGGGGGCGCCAGCACCTGACGATAGCTGTTTGGTTCAACTGCCGCCACTCATGACGCGGGCTGATTTGCAGACCCAAGGTGCGGCGGAGTTTACATTCGCACGTCCCGGAAGCCCTGATTTTCCCGATGATGTCGCGCTGTCAGGGACATTGGTGTTAATCGATACAACGCCCGGACAGGGGGGAGCGCGGCGCGGAACCTTCACGCAGGAACGCGCCCTCATCAAAACCTTCATCGAAAACCTGCCGCGTGGGGAGCAAGTCGCGATCTACGGCTTTAGCGATACGATCAGCCAGCTCAACGATTTTACCACCAATACGGCGGTTTTGGCGCAAACGATTGATGACTTACAACTGAGCGGAGACAACACGCGGATCCGTTCCAGCGTGCTCGACGCGATTGACGTTCTGCGTGAACGCAATAACTTTCTGATGAAGAAAATCCTTCTTATCACCGACGGTGATGAGGAAGGCTTTGCTGGCGCAGTCGAGATTGCGAGTGCTGCGGTCGAGGCAGGCATTCCAATCTCGGCGCTCGGCGTTGAATGGCGCGCAATTGGCGTGAGCCGCACCGCACAAGCGGAGGACTACCTCGAGAGCATCACAGACGCCACGCAGGGCGAGACCGTCATGGTGCGCGTCCGCCGCACTGACGAGGCCCGTGAGGAGGTTACTGATTTTGCCGAACAGCTTCGCGCAGCGCGCCGCGGGTCGGGCTTGATCTTACCGCAAGGTGAGGCGCAGGCCGCGACGATATTTGTGACCTTGAAAGAGCCGCTGCCCGGCGGCACTGGCGAGCGCAGCCAGGAGGTCAGGGTACAGTTTACACCAGAAAACCCGCCAGAGCCCGAGACCGACCCAGAACCTGCGCCTGATCCGAACGAAGGCAAGATATTCGGCTTTGACCCGATGATGGTGTACACGGCCGCGGCTATTTTGGGCATACTGCTTCTTGGCCTTCTGTTCTTCTTGCTGACACGCGGGAAAAAAGAAGAAGAGGAGGCTTTTGAGCCGATCGAGATAGACGATGGCGGCGCGGCCGAGGTGACCGCCGTAGGAGCGGACCCAGACGCGTCGACAAAGATGGTCGCGCCGAAACAGCGGCCTATCGCTTATCTTATGGAGGGTGACGGCTCGACCAGACATGCTGTGAGCGGCGCCCGCACGGCTATCGGTCGCGGCAACTCCAACAGCGTTGTTATCGCCCATGATAGTATCAGTCGGGTCCATGCTGAACTGCACCGCAACCGTGACGGCGGCTTTTCGGTCACTGATATGGACAGCTTGAACGGCACATTTATCAACGGGTCCCGCATCACCGGCACACAGCAGGTGCGCGCGGGGGAAAAGATTAAGTTCGGGGAAGTCGAAACCAAGCTCGTGCTGAACTGACATATTTAAGATGAAGGGGGCGCATGCCCCAACAGCCAAGGATAGGGAAATGAGCAACGACAAGACGAAATGGATTTTCGACGACGAAGACGGGTTTGACAGCGGCGGGAGCAGCAGCGGCGGCTCTGTCGACTTTACAGAAACCATCGAGAAAACCGTCGCTGACACAGACGCGCCGCGTGGCTCAGAGGAGGCGACGCGCGTTGTTCCCAATGCTGGCGCGGAACGGACCACAATCTCACGCGGTGGCGCATTTGCCAGCGAAGGCGATGAGCAGGTTGATCCGGTTGTGGGTTGGCTTGTCGTGATCAAAGGGCCAGGTCTTGGTCAGGCTGTACAGCTTGGCGCAGGCATGAACTCTGTCGGGCGGGGCGCGTCGGAACGGGTTACGCTAGGGTTTGGCGACACGTCCATCTCGACGACTGATCACGCGCGCATCATCTATGACGATGACAGCCGTCAGTTTTTCATCGCGCATGGGTCGGGCAAGAACATCACTAAGGTAGACGGTCAAATGGTGGCTAACACGTTGCCGCTAGTGAATGGCGCGACGGTCGAAATCACCAAGACGACGCATCTGCGGTTTGTCGCTTTCTGCTCCGAGCATTTCGACTGGGCCGATGTCGCGGGTGATGGCGAGGCCTGATGTCCAATATTGCCGGCGGTGCCAGTGTTGGGCAGCGCGATAACCAGGAAGACGCGTATAAAATAGTATTCCAGAGCGAGCAGGACCCGGGTGGCGACGTCCTGATGATGGTGGCTGACGGTATGGGCGGCCATGTCGGAGGCGAGATCGCCTCAAACCTCGCATTGGAGAAATTTGAGCAGCACTTCATTTCCGGATCAAACTCTCCGCGCCCGCGGGAGCGGATGAAGGAATCCGCTTTCGTTGCCAATGAGGCTTTGCGCAGCCGAATCGAGCAACACCCGGAATTGCGCGGCATGGGGTGCACTTTGCTATGCGCCCTCAAACTGCATGACCGGGTGGTTTGGGCGAGCATCGGCGACAGCCATCTGTACCTTTACCGCTCCCGGCAGCTGAAGAAGATAAACGCGGACCACTCGATCTATGGCGAGTTGATGGAACGCGTCGCTGCAGGCAAAATCACCCAAGAGGAAGCGGATGCACATCCGCGCAAGAACGCGTTACGCTCAGCGGTCACAGGCGAGGACATTTCGCTGATCGACCTAAACACGGCCAAGCTGTCACCCGGTGATACATTAGTTTTGGCCTCAGACGGGCTGGACACAATTTCGCAGACCCAGATCGCCGAGGTACTCGATGCTGCCAAACGCGGCGGACCGGAGGCACAGGTTCAGGCGCTTTTGGATGCGGTGAAGCAAGTCGGTAAGCCGACCCAGGACAACACAACGATCATTGTCTACCGTCAGGGTGGAGGTACCGCTCTGCGCGCGCCGACAGATAGCCGCTGGCGTTTATCGAATGGAGCCGCGCGTCGCGGATTAGCTGGGAACCCGTTGGCTTTGGTGGGCGCTGGCGCGGCAGGTGCAGCCCTGCTTGGTGTACTTGGGTTTTTGATGTTCCGGCCGCCGGAACCGCTACCGCCCGAGCCTTTGATCGTCGAACACGAGCCTGACGTCGAGGTGGTGCGCCCGATTGATGGCGGCACGATCCCTGAGCAGAACGTAATTCCCGAGGACGGTGCGGACGAAACGCCGCCGGAGGACGCGACTCCTCCGGAGGAAGAGGTCATCCCCGAGGTGCCGGTCAATCGAAACCCAATTGAAGAGAGCCCATATCCGGCCCAGCGGCCCGACTTTGCAGAGCCAGCAGAAGAACAGCCACTTGACCCACTCACCCCTCCGGAACCACAAGAGGGTGAAGCACCACAGGACGCAGAGCCGTCCGCCGAACCCGAGGCCGCGCCAGAAGAGCCGACCCCATCAGACCAAACAGAGCCGGATGCCACAGAAGGTGAGCTCCAGCCCATAGGTGAGTAGGCGCGGTTGCAATGGATATCTCCCTGCCAGAGCGGTTTAATCTTGCCAGCGGCATCACGCTGGGCAGGCGGTTGGGAAAGGGCGGCTTCGGCATCACCTACACCGCCCAGATGGGGACCCCGCCCAAGACCTACGCGGTGAAGGAGTATTTCCCGTCCGAGTTCGCGACACGCGGGCCGAATTACCGGGTGGTGCCCAACCCTGAGGACCGGGACCTGTTCGATTTGGGCATGCAAGCCTTTTTGAGCGAGGCCAACATACTCAAAACCTTGCCACGCCAGCCAGGCCTCGTTCGGGTGCGTGGGGCGTTTGAGAAGCTCAATACCGCCTATTGCCTGATGGAATATATCGAGGGTGACCCGGTCGACAAAATGCTCCCCCGCATCGTCAAACGCCACGGCCATGTGCCAGAGCCGCTGATCGAGGACTTTGTGCGCTCCCTCTCTGCAGCGTTGTCTGCGGTGCATCACAAACGGCTGATCCACCGCGACGTGAAGCCCGCTAATGTCATGATCCGACGCAACGGGCAGCCCGTGCTGATCGATTTTGGTGCCGCGCGCCCCTATGGCAAGCGGACCAACGATCCGGCTATGTTCACCCGCAAATACGCCCCGATTGAGCTGTTTCCCGTTGACCAGCTGCCGCCTGGCAGCAAGCTGCGGGAGGGGCCATGGAGCGACATCTATTCCCTCTCGGTCATGCTCTACGAGATGGTGACGCGGCGCGCCCCGCCTGATGCCAAATCACGCCTCACGTCTTTCATGAATTCCGGGCATGACACATACATGCCCGTGGGTGAGGCATTGGAGGCCAGCGGCGGGCACAAAGGCTATTCGCCACGACTGTTGGAAATGATCGACTATGGGTGCAAGCTGTTGCCAGAGGACCGCCCCGCGGACGCCATGGCCTATTGCCGAATTTTCACCGACACGGATGGGCCGAGTTCCAACGATTTGAAGAACCGTGCTGAATTTGGGCGCGCCGAGAAGTGGAGCGCCGCGATCAGCAACCGTCTGACGGGTTTTGGCGAGGGGCTACAGACTGGTTTTTCGGGCCCCGACAAGCAGCTCACAAAGGCGGAGCAGGACGAGCGTGATCGTAAACGCGGCGTCGTCAAGATGCTTGGAATTGTATTTTTGCTCGCCGCAGCCACGGCGTTTTTAGGATGGATGGGACAGCAGGGATGATGAGATTTCTTCCAATAGTGTTAGCAGCGTTTTTTGTCGCTCTGGGCGCGGTCATCCCTTCCAAGTCTTTTGCAACTCCCAGCAAAGAGATCATTCGGCAAGTCGATCCATCTGTCGGACGTATTCTTGTAAAAACGTCGCAAGGTAGTGGCTCCGGATCAGGGTTTGTTGTCGGCTACGACAACAATTCGACGGATTTTTTCATGGTGACCAACGATCATGTCATAGCGGGTATTCAAGATGGTTTTGTTGGCTTTTTGAAAGATGGAGAAGTCAAAGCTTACGGGTTCAAGATTGTCACAACCTCGCGTGAAGAGGACCTTGCGATACTGCGAGTGCGCATGGGAGACGAAACTTACAGACCGCCTGCCGTACCGTTGGCTGGGTACGATTTCGAGAAGGGAGACGAAGTCTTTGCTTTGGGCTTTCCCGGTATTTCCACGCGTCTGGAAGTGGACCGAAGTAGCCCGTCGCGTTTTGAAACCACATTGACAAACGGCTCTATCAGTAAAGTTTTTGTTGCACCGATTAACGCAAGCAACAAAGCCGTCGAACTGGTCCAACATACCGCACTCATCAACCCTGGTAACTCTGGCGGTCCTCTCTTTGATTTCTGCGGCAATGTTGTTGGTGTGAACACGCGGTTCGTGACAGCAGATCGCGCACAGCGTGTCTTTGTCTCGTCGTCCATCAAGGTAACCGCAGGCTTGCTCACCAGCACCAACAGCCCCTTTGTTATGCAGCGCAAGACCTGCGATCCAAACGCGCCGACTGCCGCGCCACCGCCTCAGGTGGCAGACCCAGGCAGTGACACGATGTTCGGCCTACCAGTCTGGGGCCTCGCACTCGGTGGCCTCGCGGTTTTGGGCGCGGTCGGCGGGATTGTGGCTTTTGCCGGGAAAGGTGGAACCACGCCTCCTCCAGCAAATAACGATGGCCCAATCGTTGATCCGACGCCTGTCGCCTCGGTCGCCTTGAAGGTCGCTGCCAAATTGCCTGACGGGACCCAAAAAGCGTTCAAGCTCTCGCCTGGCCAGCTCAAAGCGGGGGCAACCATTGGACGAACCTCGTCTGCAGACATCACCATCGACAGCCCCAAGATCAGTCGGGAGCATGCCCGCATCAAACTTGACGGTCGGCGCCTCATCATCGAAGATTTGGGTTCCACGAATGTCGTGGAGGTGGAGGGCAAAAGGCTTTCGGCCAATGCGCCCGAGCAGATCAACACCCGCGCCAAGATCAATCTTGGCAACGTCGTGCTGAGGCTCGCCAAGCCGTGAGCACCGCCGGCGTCGTCCATATCCGGGATATTGGCATTCGGTTGGGCGATGAACTGGTGGTCATGGTCGACACGCTCGATATGGATGCGGGCGAGGTGGTGGTGCTGGATGCGATTAGCGGGGCGGGCAAAAGCACCGCGCTTGGCTTGATCGCAGGCGCCCTCCCAGCAGAGAATATGTCAGACGCTGCGATCCACAGGTTGTCGGGCATAGATATTACCCCGGACTTGCCACGCGACCGCTTCAGCGGTCCCACCAAATTGGGGTTCGTCCTGCAGACCAATATCTTGATTCCGTATCTGACCCTCTCAGAGAACATTGACCTGCCCATGACGATTTCCGGCGACACTGCTGACGCAGACTGGCGAGCGCATCTCGTCCGGGCATTGGGGCTTGCAGGCATCACAGAACGGATGCCGACGGAGGTGTCGGTGGGCCAACGCCAGCGCGCGACCATCGCCCGTGCGCTTTTGGGCCAGCCCGATTTGCTGTTGTTGGACGAGCCGGTGTCCGCCCTCGATCCGGTTAATGTGGGGCAGGTGGAGCGGTTGATTGAGGTCCTTGCCCAAGATGCCAACAGCGCTGTGATCCTGGCCAGTCATCAGGCGGCGCGCCCTGCATTTGCCGACGCGCGTCGCGTGGGACACAAAACCGAAGAACGTGGAGGCGTGCTCTATTCCCGCTTCGCCGATACTTACGCGGGAGAAGCCGCCGCATGACCGGTCTGCCGTTGACCCTTGCTGTGAAGGAGCTACGCCACGACTGGCGCGGCTCGCTTTGCTTCATCGCGGCGCTTGTGGGCGTGCTGGCGCCTATGTTGGTGGTTTTGGCTCTTAAGAACGGCTTTATCGGCACGCTCATCGACCGGTTGGTGGAAGACCCGTCCAACCGGGAGCTGCTCGCTGTGGGCTCCGGAGCCTATGACCTTGAGTTTTTCGAGACGATTGGAGAACGCGGCGACGTTGCCTTCATCGTCCCCGCGACCCGTTCCATCAACACGGTTGCCAATTCGGTGCGCAACCGCCCGAAACGCAACCTCGAGCGCGCGGTGCCGCTTATACCCACGGCGCAGGGTGACCCGCTTCTCGGTGATCTTATCATCAACAAAGGCGAAGCCGCCTTATCTGAGACGCTGGCGGAGGAGCTGGAACTCGCCATTGGCGACACGGCTGAGATGATCATCGGGCGCGAAATCGATGGCGTGTCGCAAAATGCCATTGCGGAGTTGACCGTGACCGGCATCGTGCCTGAGCGGCTTTATAGCCGGTACGCCATGTTCATCTCGCTGCCGGATCTTCTCGCTATTGAGCGGTTTAGGGACGACAGGACCCTGACGCCCGAGACCTGGCGTGATGGCGCAGAGGAGCAGGACAGCTACGCGAGCTTCCGTCTTTATGCTGAACGGCTTGAAGACCTGCGCGCGTTAGAGGGCGCGCTGACCGATGCCGGTGCACAGGTGCGACCGCGTGCGGAGAATGCCACCGTGCTGCTTCTGTTTCGCAAAAACCTCGATATCCTATACGCCGCCGTGGCCCTTATCGCAGCTGCTGGCTTTTGGGCGGCCATGGCAGCCAACCTGCGCGGCGTGGTGGAGCGGCAGCGGGTCTCTTTCAGTTTCCTTGATCTGCTGGGCCTGAGTGACCGTGCCCGGAAATCCATCCCGGTTTTTCAGTCTTTGATCCTTGTAGGGCTTGGCATCTGCGTCACGTTTATTATCGTGTTAATCATACTTGTGACGATCAATGCGGGCTTCGCTGGCGCGCCACAACAAATGGTGGCCCTGCTCGGGGTTTGGGACGTGATTGGCACTTTGATTTTAGGGTTCGTAACTGCGCTGACGGCCTCGGCCTGGGCGGTTTTGGCGATTGACAAGATTGGTACGGAAGAGGTTTTGCGTCATGCTTAAGACGTCATTGGCACTTGCGGTTTCCCTTGCAGGGTTCACTACCACCGCACAGGCGGAGATCACCTGGAAGGAAAGCTACTATAACCCCAACCCGATGGACGGGGATTTGGTGCTTCCCATGCCCTGTGGCGGGGCGATGACCTTTCGAAAGGTGGAAACGCCCAACTCAGATGGTGCCATCGGCGATGTACCCGTGCTTTTGGGGGAGGAGGGGGACAACCAGCCCTATCTGAACGGGTTGCGGCAGTCTTACGTCTCGGGCGCGTTCTCGGATGATGGATCGGGAAGCAACAAAGGCCATTTCTATTTGGCCAAATACGAGCTCGCAGAGGCTCAATATGCGGTGATAGCCGAGGGCTGCCCAGACCGCGCGCCGCGCAAACGCGCCTTCAAGCCTGTGGTTGATCTTTCCAAACTGGAATTTGAGCAGTTCGCGCAGGATTACACGCTCTGGCTCATGAAAGAGGCAGCGGACGCGCTCCCCAAGGCCGACGACACCAAAGCCTATATCCGCCTGCCGACGGAAGAGGAGTGGGAGTTCGCCGCGCGCGGCGGTCTTGCCGTTGAACCCGCCGAATTCCGCCAGCCTTTCCCGCCATTGCAGGACGGAACCCAGACCACGGAATATGTCGCGCATGGCGGGACGGAAAGTGCGGGCGGCAAGCTGCAAGCTGTTGGCACGTTGCTGCCAAACCCGCTTGGTCTGCATGACATGCTCGGCAACGCGTCCGAGATTGTGAGCACGCCTTTCGCGCTCGTCCGCCATGGTCGCCTGCATGGGCAGGCGGGTGGTTTCGTCAAACGCGGGGGCGACGCGCGTACGCCGCTTGGTTCGATGAATTCGGCCACGCGCTACGAGGTGGCACCGTTTGATCTCCGCGCCACTGATGTGACCCGTGACCGCTACACGGGCGCACGCATGGCCATAGCCGGGCTCGCGATCACCTCCTCCGATCAAGCGGAGGATTTGGCGAAAGCTCTGGATGAGATTGCCGCGCTCGATAGCCGGATGGCGGCGGAAATCGCGGAGCAGGATGTTCTTGAAGTCATCGACGCGCTTGCCAAGGATGCCCGCAACGAGCAAACCAAAGCCAGTCTCGCAGTGATCGAAGACACGATTAAACGCGCGCGTGCGGAACGTAACGCGCAGCGCGATCAATCGATCCGGCTGATTTTGAACTCTGGCACGCTGCATTGCGACCAAGCGGTGCAGGCTTATATCAACGCGCTTGCCCTTGTTCCGCAGATCGAAGAACTCAACGACATCATTGCAGAGGCCCGCGAGAATGGAGACCTGGAGACCATTCAAGCTGCGACAGAAATCCTGCAAGAGGCTCAGCAAGGTGTGCGCGATCTTGAGAACCGCATTGATGGCGAGATCGTTGAGTACAACAATCTCGCTGAGGGGCTCGTTAAGGATTACTCCATAGAGCTTCTGCGCCGTCAGGCAGGCTTTATCGAAGACAAGGTTCGCGCGCGCGGCGACAGGCGCGCCAGCTGCTTGATCACCTTGCGCAACCATTTGGCCGCGCGGGAGGCAGCAGGTTTCATCGATTCCGAATTGGTCAAGTTGGATTTCCAAGGCATCGCCTTGGCAGCAGTAGAATAGCGAAACGAAAGAGATTTGATGTGTCGGGGGAAGCGCAATGAGTAACGCAAACGGGGTGTTCGGGATCAAACCCGGTGATGTGATCCAGAACACCTACAAGGTTGAAAAGCTGTTGGGTGAGGGGGGCATGGGGGCCACCTTCAAGGGCCATAACATGACCACGGATCACGACGTGGCCATCAAGGTGATGATCCCTTCTTTCGCCAAGGATGAACGCGCGGTTAGCCTGTTCAAACGTGAAAGCTCGCTTCTTCGCACAGTCAACAGCGATGCGGTGATCCGGTATGAGACCACTTTGCAAGACGCAGAGGGGCGGCTCTTTCTGGTAATGGAATATGTGCCGGGCAAGCCCCTGGCGGCCTATCTGAAGCGCGGGGCACGGCTCGACAGCGAGGGGGTTCTAAAGCTCGCGCGGCGCCTCGCGGGCGGGCTCGACGCAATCCACAAGCTTAACATCGTCCACCGCGACATTGCGCCTGACAATATTCTCGTGCCGGAGGAGGAAATCCTAAAAGCCAAGCTCATCGATTTCGGGCTAGCTTCCGACACGGCGGGCACCGAAAAATCCATTCTGGGCGACAGCGTGGCTGGCAAGTTCAGCTATATGGCGCCGGAGCAGCTTGGGCTTTTTGGCGGCAAGGCCACGCCAGCGACGGATATTTACGCGCTTGGCCTCGTGCTGATGCAGGTGGCCGGGCTGAGCGTACCCGGTGCGGGCAAGGGGATCGGCGCGATTGAGTCGCGACGCGAGGACCTGTCGCTTGCAGGTGCGGACATATCAACGCCGCTCAAGAAGCTGCTGGAAAGCATGTTGAAGGCAGATCCCAAGGATCGGGTCAGCAATCTGAGCGCGGCGATTAGCCGTGCGCTTGAGGCGGGCGACGATGACGAGACAACAGGGCCACCTATTCCGGGCGGTACTGGCAGCGGCAGCACCGGTGGCGGCAGCGAAAAATCCAAACTCCCCTTGCTGATTGCAGCAGGTGTTGTCGGCGTCGCCCTGATTGGTGGCGGGGCTTACTTCCTTACGCAAGGCGATAGGCCGACAGGACCCTCCAGCGTGACGACCACCGAGGAGAGCAAAGAAATAGTTGTCGGGGACGATCCGGTCGACAAGGCCATAGAGCTGGTCAATACAGGCGGACGTGAGAACCTGGAGGTGGCTTTGGGCGTCTTCATGAAACTCGGAAACGATGCCGAGGCGTCTTCCGACACCCGTATCCGGGCTCTCATGGAGGTCGCAAAGATGTACGACCCTGAAACCTATGACCCGAACCGCAGCCCCTTCCCACAAGCCAATAAAAACGCTGCGCGCCGGACCTATCAAAAGGCCGCCGATCTCGGCTCAGCGGATGCGTTGAACGCCGTAAACCGTTTGGGAGAGTAATGATGAAGTTCTTGCCAATAGCACTCTTCGCTGCGTCACTCAGCCTTTCGAGCCCGGTTGCGGCTCAGGACAGGCCGGAGCTGATCGAAGGAAAGTCCTCGCTCTACCAACGCGTCCTTGTGCGTGACCGCGTGCCCGGGCGTGATGGCCCGGACGGGGCGGAGGTTGAAACGGTCGCGCCGCTGCAAACCCTCTACGTCTACAAACGCGATGGCGCTTGGATACAGGTCGGTCGCGATGACAGGGGATCAGACAAATTCTGGTTGCCGACAGATGCGACAGTCGATTGGAACCAGAATATCGTGGTGACCTTTGAGGCGTCGGAAAATCTGGGGCGGGTGCTGTTTTTCAACGATATCGACGATGTCTACGACTTGGTGGAGTCCGAGGATTCCGCACCGGGTGCGCTCGCGTTGCGGCAAGAAGCGGAGGCGGCGGAAGAGAACGATACTAGTTCCGAGAAGATCCTCGCTCTTGGCCCGCGTGAGACGGTCGATTTGAAACGCAACCTTTACGTCATGCCAATCATCGAGGCCGAGGAGGCGACGATGGAAGCTGGCCCCGACATCAACCTGCTGCGCGTGGCAGTTGCCCGCGCTGATGCGGGCTCTGGCGCGCCGCCCGCACCAAGCGGGGATCCGGATGATTTCAAGGCGGGTATCGTCTTCGTGGTGGATACGACCATCTCGATGGGCCCCTATATTCGCGCGACGCGTTCCGTGCTGGAAGGCATCTACAATGATATCGCGCAATCGGGCATGGCGGATGTCGTTTCCTTTGGGCTTGTGGGCTATCGCGACAACCTCGATGCGGCCCCGCAACTGGGCTATGACGTCGAGACCTTTGTGACGCTGGAACAAGGCTCAGCCGCCGGGGCTTTCCTCGAAGGTATTGACCGGATGGAAGAGGCGCAAACGCCCTCCAAGAACTTCCGTGAAGACAGCTTTGCTGGGATCGAACACGCCATAAATTCGTTCGACTGGTCCGGCTATGGCTCCCGTCTGATCGTCTTGGTCACCGATGCAGGGCCACGTTTGGCTTCCGACCCGCTGTCCAAAACGAAGATGTCTGCCACGGGTTTGAATGCGCAGGTCAAAGAACGTCTGGAAGGCTCTATTGCGGCGCTACATCTTCGCACAAATCGCGGCAGTAACGATCACCAAACGGCTGAAACGGCCTATCGCCTGCTCACCGCTGAGCCCAACCAATCGCCGCTTTACTATGGCGTCGATCAGGGTGACTTGAACGAATTCACGCAAGTCGCCAGTGAGTTTGCTCAGCTGATCACTGATCAGGTGATCCGCTTCCGTCAGGGCGGCGCGAATGAGGATTTCTCGCGCAAGCGGGGTGAGGATGACGCCGGTGGCTCTGATTTCTCGCGCGCTGTTGCGCAGGCGGGCCGGACCATGCAGCTGCGTTATCTTGGCCGGCAGAAAGGCACCGAAGCGCCTGATGTTTTTGAGGCCTGGGTCGCTGATCGCGATTTCGAGCGCAACAGCCTAAAGCCGCTTTCGATCCGGTTGCTATTGTCAAAGAATCAGCTCAGCGATCTCGACGAGGCCTTGAAGATCATCATTGAGCAGCAGGAAGAGAATATACTCGATCCAACAGAATTCTTTGCGCAGGTGCTTGGTGCCGCATCCGATGCCAGCCGGGACCCCGATAAGGTTTCGCGCCGTGCTGATTTGAGCCTCGCGCAGGCCGTCTCCATCGACGAATATCTCGACGGGTTACCTTACAAATCGCGGATTATGGCCGTGACGGAGGATGATTGGATCAAGATGAGCACGTCTGAGCAATTGGATTTGACCAATGAGCTCTACGACAAGATTGAGCGATACAGACGATACAACGAAGCCACTGATCTCTGGGTAGACTATCTTGGTGCAGGGCCCGGGGGAGAAAACCTGCTCTATCCAATGCTTTTGAACGATTTACCTTAGTAAGCCGAGCAACGTGTTTCAGCAACATTGAAGCGTAAGCTCTTTCATTGCTTCAAAAATATCCTGGGGGTCCGGGGGCAAAGCCCCCGGCGGGTCGGCGCGGCACAGCCGCGGCGAAACCCAAATTAACCGCTCGCTTTGTTCAAAGGTGAGCGCATTCCGGTACGGGGGTTAGGACGGTGCCGTCTGTCTTCCATTGCAGAAGGTTGTCTACGGTCAGCTTGCCCATGGCGGCACGTGTCTCATGCGTGGCAGAGCCCACATGGGGCAGTAAGATCACATTTTCCATGGACTTAAGCGCATCCGGGATATGAGGCTCCTTCTCGAACACATCAAGCCCGGCTGAGCCTAGCTTGCCCGATTGAAGCGTTTCAATCAAAGCCGCCTCATCCACAACGGACCCGCGGGACACATTAATCAGCATCCCCTCGGGGCCTAGGGCTTCGAGCACTTGCTTGTTCACCAGTTTCTCGGTGGCAGGGCCGCCGGGGGTGATGCATATCAAGACATCTGCGCGTTCGGCCATGGCGATCAAGTCACCACAATATTCATAGGGCAGGTCTTTCTTTGAGCGCGTGTGGTAAAGGACGCTCGGGTTGAAAACCTGCATCCGCTCTGCAATCTCCTGACCGATCCGCCCCATGCCGAGAATCCCGATGACACGGTCGTCTGGGCTACGAGAAAGCGGTGCGTTGCTTTCCTTCTCCCAATTGCCAGACCGCGCATGATGCTCATCTGCCATGAAGTTCCGGAACCCCGCTAACATCAACAGGATCGCGGTATTTGCGACCTCTGCATTCAATACGTTCGGCGTGTGGCTGACCTTGATGCCGCGCGCGACGCAGGCGGATGTATCGATCGCGTCATAGCCCACGCCATAGGCGGAGGCGACTTTCAGGTTTGGGCAGGCCCCCATGACATGGGCAGGCACCCCGTCATGGCCATTGGTTGCAACCGCTTCAATGCTTGCGCCATGCTCAGAGGCCCAAGCCTCAAAATCGGCGATTTCGGCGAGTTTATGGAGCGTGAACTCTGCTTCCATCCGCGCCAGCATCACATCTGTCGCGCCGCCGATCAAAAGAAGGCCGGGTTTGCTCATGCGTCCATCCCCACTGTTTGGCGCTGGACGCCGAGACCTTCGATGCTCAGCTCCATCACGTCGCCCACTTTCAAAAACACAGGTTCCGGCTTCATCCCGCCGCCAACGCCCGGCGGCGTGCCGGTAGAGATCACGTCGCCTGGTTCCAGCGTCATCAAATTGGACAGATGGGCCACGATCTGGCGAACGTCGAAAATCATGGTTGCGGTATTGCCCGTCTGCATTCGCGTCCCGTTCACGTCGAGATACATGTCGAGATTCTGCACATCCGCGATCTCATCCTTGGTCACCATCCAAGGCCCAACCGGGCCAAACGTGTCGCAGCTCTTGCCCTTGGTCCATTGGCCGGACAGCTCGATTTGGAAGGTCCGTTCAGACACATCGTTGACGATGCAAAACCCCGCCACATGGTCCATCACCTCATCCTCAGTGATGTATTTGCAGCGCTTGCCGATGACGACGCCCAGCTCGACCTCCCAGTCGGTCTTGGTGGAGCCGCGCGGCATCATCACGTCATCATTGGGACCGACAATCGCGGAATTGGCTTTCATGAACAGGATCGGATGCTCCGGGAAGGGCAGGTCCATCTCGATGGCGTGGTCCGAATAGTTCAGCCCGATGCACATCAGTTTGCCGATCTTGCCCACGCAAGGCCCAAGGCGTGGTTCGCCCTCCACAGCGGGCAAACTGCTTGGTTCCAGCGCAGAAAGCATGTCGAGCTTCTCTGCCAAAACCGGGCCGTCAATGTCATCCACATGCGCGCTGAGGTCCCGCAAGACCCCGTCCGCATCGATCATACCGGGCTTCTCAGATCCAGCTTCCCCAAATCGTACAAGTTTCATAATGCGCTCCTAGTGGTTGTCGCGCGGCATGAACCGGCGCGAGATATCTTGATATTTGGCCGCCCCGTGGAGCGTCATACCCTCGCTGAAAGGCCGTACGAGCTGGCGGAAAATTTCCTGCCACGGGGTCTGGCTGTCTGGCACCTCGATAGAGCCGTTTACCAGTTTCTCAGCGCGCGCCTTCAGCGTCGCGTCATCAACCAGCATGTCAGCTGTGCACTTCTTCAGGTCGATCCGCACCCGGTCATCCGTCTGCACCAGCGCCAGCCCGCCGCCATCCGCAGCCTCGGGCGAGGCGTTTAGGATAGACGGGCTGCCTGACGTCCCGGACTGTCGCCCGTCACCAACGCAGGGCAGGGCGTGAATGCCCTTTTTCAAAAGGTAGGAAGGTGGGCGCATGTTCACGACCTCCGCGCCACCGGGATAGCCCTTCGGCCCCGCGCCGCGCATGATCAGAATGCAATGCTCGTCAATGGCAAGGCTCTCATCGTCGATGCGGCGGTGGAAGTCTTCTGGCCCATCAAACACAATCGCGCGGCCTTCAAACGCTTCAGGATCATCAGCGTTTGACAGGTAGCGGTCCCGGAACTCTTGCGAGATAACGGATGTTTTCATAATCGCGCTATCAAACAGATTGCCTTTGAGGTTGATGAAGCCTGCATCCTTGACCATGGGCGTATCAATCCCGTGGATCACGTCTGCGTTCGAGCTCACAACGCTTTCGCAATTTTCCCGCATCGTCTTACCATTGGCGGTGATCGCGTCCGGATGCGGCAGCAGGCCTGCGCGCAAGAGTTCACCTACCACGGCGGGCACGCCGCCTGCGCGGTGGTAATCCTCGCCCAGATATTTGCCGGCGGGCTGCAGGTTTACCAGAAGCGGAACCCTATGCCCCAAACTTTGCCAATCGTCATTGGTCAGCTCCAAGCCAAGATGCTTTGCGATCCCATTCAGATGGATCGGCGCGTTGGTGGAGCCGCCGATGGCGGAATTGATAACGACCGTGTTTTCGAGGGCCTCGCGCGTCATGATGTCAGAGGGGCGCAGGTCTTCATGCACCATCTCAACGATCCGCTTGCCGGTCAGGTAGCTGATCTGGCCGCGCTCGCGATAAGGCGCAGGAATTGCGGCGGAGCCAGGGAGCTGCATTCCTAATGCTTCAGCCAGCGAGTTCATCGTTGTGGCCGTCCCCATCGTGTTGCAATAGCCCACGGACGGAGTGGAGGAGGCGACGAGATCCATAAACCCGTCATCGTCAATCTCGCCCGCCGCATGCAACTCGCGCGCTTTCCAGACGATGGTGCCAGAGCCCGTGCGCTCACCATTGTACCAGCCGTTCAACATGGGACCAACCGAGAGGGCAATCGCTGGGATATTGACCGTGGCGGCTGCCATCAGAAGCGCCGGGGTGGTCTTGTCGCAGCCAATGTTCAGGACCACACCGTCAAGCGGGTAGCTGAACAAGGTTTCGACCAATGACAGGTAGGCCAGGTTGCGGTCAAGCATCGCCGTCGGGCGTTTGCCGGTCTCCTGAATGGGGTGGACGGGCACCTCGATCACTGTACCGCCCGCCGCGATCACGCCGTCGCGCACCCGTTTGCTGAGCTCAATATGATGCCTGTTGCAAGGGCTGAGATCGCTGCCAGTTTGCGCAATCGCTATGATCGGTTTGCCGGATTGCAGCTCCTCCCGTGTCAGCCCGTAGTTCAGGTAACGCTCCAGATAGAGCGCCGTCATCTCCTGGTTGTCGGGATTATTGAACCATTCCTGCGATCTTAGTTTGCGTTTTTCTGGCATTTTCACTTTGTCCGGTTTCTAGGTTGGCGTGCCGGATCAGAAGCGCTGTCTTTTGGACTTCGTTCTGGCACAAATACTCAATTTCAGGTCTCAGCCAGACCACCCGCCGTCGATAATATGGGGTTGTCCGGTGGTGAAGCCGCTCTCGTCGCTGGCAAGGTAGACGACCAGTGCCGCGATTTCTTCGGCGGTTGCGACGCGGCCCATAGGTTGGCGCGCGACAAAGGCTTCTAACGCGGCATCATAGCTGCCCATCTCTTCGCCCAAGGCCTTTACGCGGTCATGCCAGCTGGGGCTTTCGACGGTTCCGGGGCAGATGCAATTACAGCGGATGCCTTCCTTGATGTATTCGATGGCAACCGATTTAGTCATGCCGATCACGGCCGCCTTCGTGGTCCCGTAGATGAACCTGTTGGGCGCGCCAATGATGGAGGACAGGGCCGAGGACATGTTGATGATAGATCCGGCACCACGCTCCCGCATGCCTGGCAAACAGGCACGCATCGTCCGAAACATAGAGCGGACATTCAGATCAAAGGCCATGTCCCATTCGGCATCAGTTGCATCAAGAACTGAGCCGTGATGAACAAAACCTGCGCAGTTGAACAAGATGTCCGGGTTGGCCTGAGCGGCCCCGGCCTTGACGGAGGCATCGTCACGCACATCCATCACAAAGCTGGTGATATTCTCATGGTCCAACGCATCAAGCGCGTCACGATTCACATCGGTTGCAAAAACATGTGCGCCCTCGTCGGCCATGGCTATCGCTGAGGCACGGCCGATCCCTTGAGCCGCCGCCGTCACAAGCGCACGTTTCCCGCTAAGCCTATTCATTCGTTATGTTTTCTCCCAAAGCACTGGCATCGCCAAACGCGTTATGTCTCGCTCCTTTCGGCCCTGCGCGCCCTAAGACCTAAGGTCAATTTCAAGCGGCGGCAATGCTTTTAAACCCCTCGCCGCTGTTCTATCGTTATCGCAAACATCGGGAGGAATACACAGTGGCAAAAGCCAAAATCGCCCTTCTTGGGACCGGTCTCATGGGCGCACCCATGACGCGCAACCTTTTGAAAGCCGGACATGAGGTTCAGGTTTGGAACAGGTCCATCGGAAAAGCGGAGCCGCTGAGTGCGGATGGAGCGGTGGTCTGCCAGACCCCCGAAGCGGTCGTGGAAGGGGTTGATGTAGTTATCACGATGCTCAGCGACGGTGTTGCCGTCAGCAGTCTTGTGAATGACGAAAACGTCACGGGCGCCATGAAAGCAGGTGCCGTCTGGATCGACATGTCATCGGCAAAACCAGAGGAAGCGCGAGCGCAAGCTGCACATTTATCTGGCTTGGGCTTTGCGCATCTTGACGCGCCGGTTTCGGGGGGCACCAAAGGCGCGGAGGCGGGGACACTCGCGATAATGGTCGGCGGGGAAGAGAGTATTTTTGACCAAATGGAGACAGTCCTGGGCGCAATGGGGCGTCCTGTCCATGTTGGCCCATCGGGCTCCGGCCAATTGTCCAAGCTCGCCAATCAAGGCATCGTGGCTGTGACGATTGCTGCCGTTGCCGAGGCGATGTTGTTACTTGAGAAAGGTGGCGCGGACCCGGCCGCGGTGCGCAACGCGCTCAAGGGCGGGTTTGCGGATAGTACTATTTTGCAGCAGCACGGCGCGCGCATGACGGAACGGGATTTCGTTCCGGGCGGGTTGTCCAAATTTCAGCTGAAAGACCTCGACAATTTGCTGCACGAAAGCGGCGGAATGGGGCTTACCTTGCCTGTCGCACAAATGGTCCGTGACCGGTTTGACCATTTTGTTCACCAGATGGATGGCGCTGATCTTGACCATTCCGGCCTCTATTTGGAGCTGCTTGCCCAAAACGGAGACGCCGCATGACCCGTGTTCTCATTATGGGTGGTGGCGGCATGGTGGGCCAAAAGCTCGCTTACCGTTTGCTTGATGAAGGCCTTGATGGTGCTGCCTGCTCGATCACCCTTCATGACATTGCAATGCCTGAGGTCGGTGCGCCTGCGGCTCACACCAAGGTTGGCAATCTTGCTGATGCTGGCGTCGTGGAGGCGTTGGCGGCCGAGAAATACGAAGTGATTTTTCATCTCGCGTCGATTGTGTCGGGCCAAGCGGAGACGGATTTCGATCTGGGTTGGCAGGTCAACATGCTGCCTACTTGGCGGTTTTTAGAAGCTTTACGCACCGAGCATGAAAAAGACCAAACCTATCGGCCGCGTTTCGTATTTACCTCCTCCATAGCGGTGTTTGGCGGGCCTTACCCGGACCAGATTGACGACGAATTCCTAAATGCACCGCAAACAAGTTACGGTGCGCAGAAATCGATCTGCGAGTCCATGATCAGCGATTTCTCCCGCAAAGGTTTTATCGACGGAGTTTCGATCCGGCTGCCAACAATATGTGTCAGGCCCGGAAAACCAAACCTCGCGGCGTCTTCCTTTTTCTCCGGCATCATTCGCGAGCCTTTGAACGGGTTGGAGGCCGTTTTGCCCGTGCCCGACACGGTACGCCATTGGCACGCGTCCCCGCGGTCTGCGGCGGGTTTTTTGACGCACGCTGCAACGCTTGATACCGAACGACTGAACGGGCGGCGCGCGTTGAACCTACCGGGCGTCAGCTGCACTGTGGCAGAGCAGATCGAAGCTTTGCGTGAGGTTGCCGGAACGGACGCCGTGGCCCGGATCAAGCCGCAGCCGGATGCTGCGGTTATGAAAATTGTCGAAGGATGGCCCCGTGATTTTGCGCCGGTACGGGCGCGCGAACTAGGCTTTAAGGCCGAGAGCTCTTTCAAAGAAATCGTTGAGGTTTATATCGCTGACGATCTGAAGAGGTCATAGAACCTTTGGAAGGGAACAGCCGTCATCCGCGTATAGCTACTCTAAGCATCAACCGGTGTTTTCAATGCTGATGCTACAGCAGCCAGTAAATCCGTCCGGCCAATTGGTTTCATCAAACGCTGATCGCTCGCACGCAAGTCGTCGCTGGAGATGATGGTTTCGGCGGCATAGCCTGACATGAAAATGCACGGCAGTTCCGGATGGGTCTGTCGTATTGCTTTGACTAGAGCGGGGCCCTGCATGCGCCCAGGCATAACAACGTCCGTCAGAATAAGGTCGAACGGCGCCTCGCCCCGAAACAGCTCCAGCGCCTCAACACCGGTTTTAGCGTGCCGAACCTCATAGCCTGCCTCCGACAGGGCTTTATGAATTACGCGGGACACCCCTTCCTCGTCTTCAGCGACGAGAATGCGATGTCCCGGTATGTGTGCGGCGGCATAGTACACGACGCTACTTGAAACGAGGAGCGAAAAGGATTCGAATTGAAGCTT